>DATBXH010000184.1:0-2300 GCA_036514375.1 Bacteroidales bacterium
TGGTAGTGGTTTTGTTTCAGGAGGCGAGCTGACATACGGATTTAACGGATTTGCCGGTGAGTTTGGACATACTCTGGCTTTATCGAACGGACGCCAGTGCGGATGCGGTAAACGTGGGTGTCTTGAAACTTATGCCAGTGCAACCGGTATAAAACGTACAGTTTTTCAACTGATGTGTGATATGACTGAGGATAGTGAGCTTCGTCAGTACAATTTTTATGAGATCACGTCGGAAATGATATACGAAGCTGCTTTGCGAAACGATCCTATTGCCTTAAAAGCGTTTGAGTTTACAGGTTCACTTTTGGGTGAAAGATTGGCCGATGCAGTGGCAATAACCACACCCGAAGCCATTTTCCTTTTTGGAGGCCTCGCAAAATCCGGTGAAGTATTGTTTAAACCAATCCGGGAAAGCTTCGAAAGTAATTTGTTGCCGGTTTATAGAAATCAAATTAAGATTTTGCCTTCCGGCCTTCAGGATAAGAACATTGCTGTAATGGGTGCCAGCGCACTGATATGGAAGGAACTGAGCCGATAAAAGGCCCAATTAATTACCTGATCTGTTGGAAATAAATAGCAAAGATTTTTTAGCTATCTTCCGGAAAGTTAATGAAGGAACTGTCCCAATTTTGACAGGTTTTTAAGGGCAAGTGTATAGAACCCGCCGGTTTTATTTTTTCGGATGGCATGTAAATCCTCGGAACTTTTTCTCCAAATGTTTTTTAAACTTTTGTTGGAAGCTCCGCCCACCCTCATCCGAGTAATGATTTCGGGAAGATACTCGCAGGCAAGCCTTCCCGACCCAACAGTACGGAGCATAAGATCGTAATCCGCAGCAATTTTGTATTGCAGGTCGAACAATCCATATTGATCATAAATTGTTTTTCGCATGAATAGCGTCGGGTGTGCCGGCATCCAGCCATAACGGAACTTTTTTACATTAAACGGGCTGCTCTTCCAGTACCGGATTACTTTTGAAGGATCTGCTTTAGATACATATAGCAAATCTCCATAAACCGCATCGCAATGGGTTTGAGTGAATGTTAAGGCTATTTTTTCTACAATGGAATCATTATCAAACAGATCATCCGAATGCAAAAATCCGATCACATCGCCTGTTGCCAGATTAATTCCTTTATTAAGTGCATCGTAAATACTTTTGTCCGGTTCTGAAATCCACTCGCTTATTTGGTTTTGGTGACCACTGATGATCTCTTTCGTTCCATCGGTTGAATTTCCGTCGATTACGATGTGCTCGATATTATGATATGTCTGTGAGCGAACAGATTCAATACACTGTTTAATGTTGTCCCGGTTGTTGCGGACAGCAGTAATGATAGAGATTTTAATCACTTTTATTGGTTTTCTGATTACTTATTGTCTGCTACTGTTTTGAATTAAATGATTTGATTTTTTTCCAGCCAGTTGCCCAAAGCAACCAGCGTCCATATGCGCGACCATGTAATTAACGGATCTCCATATAGAAATCGGTTCCAGATCTGCATTATTCCAAAACTATTAAAATATTCGTGTTTTGACAGTGATTGAAGCTGATTTTCGCAAAATGATTTGAGTTGATTATGCATCCAGTAGTTCCAGGGTAAGGTAAAACCCATCTTCCTACGGTATGAAAAATCCTTTGGTAACAAATAATGTACCGATTCCACCAGTAATTGTTTGGGGGTATGCGGATACTTCTGGCGATCCTGAATTTGGAGAACATATTCCACCAGCGAATAGTCCATGAAAGGTACCCTTACTTCCAGGGCATGAGCCATACTCATTTGATCCGTATCGCGAAGCAATACGTTTTGCATATAAGTACTGATTTCGGCACAGCTTATTGCACTTAATACGTAGGAATGTTTCTGCGACTGTGATATATCTTTTATAATAGACTCAACCCTATTTTGAGGTAAATCTACTTGTTGTAAAAGTTTTTCAATTTTTCGGTCCGGGAGTATTTGGCGCGACAGGGGATAAGTGCTGGTTAATTCCCAGTTCGGCAGCGTAAGCAACTCTTTTGTTTTAAAAACGGATGGGGAAGGTTTTGCCAGATCGAGCAAATGACTTGGTATTCTACGTAACCATACTGGCAGTTTGGCAATATTTCTGAACTGATGCAAGTAGCACAAACGTTTGAATACATCATAACCTGCAAACAATTCATCTCCTCCCAGCCCGCTTAAGGCCATGGTAATGCCTGCCTCTTTTGTAACTTTAGAGACTACCCAGGTATTAATTCCATCACCGCTTGGATGATCCATGGAAGCCAGGGCTTCGGGCAACATAGTTAAAAA
>DATBXH010000185.1:0-4126 GCA_036514375.1 Bacteroidales bacterium
GTTTATCTGCAGCCTTTAATTCCGAAAGAGTCTGTGTAACCACATTGATCTGCTCCTCAAACCCAGGATGAGAGATATCGGCAACATGGACCAGTATATCAGCCTCACGCACCTCATCAAGTGTCGATTTAAAGGATTCGACCAAATGATGTGGTAGTTTACGAATAAACCCAACGGTATCTGACAACAAAAATGGAAGATTACCCACTACAACCTTACGAACAGTAGTATCGAGTGTTGCAAAAAGCTTGTTTTCCGCAAAAACGTCAGATTTACTGAGCAAATTCATTAGCGTGCTCTTCCCTACATTGGTATAGCCAACCAGCGCAACACGTACAATATTTCCTCTACCCTTTCGTTGGGTCATCATTTGTCTGTCAATCCGTTTCAGCTCTTCTTTAAGAAGGGCTATTTTATTGCGAATAATACGTCGGTCAGTTTCCAGCTCTGTTTCGCCCGGCCCCCTTAAACCAATACCACCGCGTTGTCGCTCAAGGTGGGTCCACATTCGGGTAAGACGTGGAAGCAAATACTGATACTGGGCAAGTTCCACCTGAGCTTTGGCATACGACGTTTGAGCGCGTTTGGCAAAAATGTCGAGAATCAGGTTGGTTCGGTCAAGTATCTTGCATTGCAAAGTCTTTTCAAGATTTCGGAGTTGGGTGGCAGATAGTTCATCATCAAAAATAACCAGATCAATCTCATTATCCTTCACATATGCCTCAATTTCCTGAAGCTTTCCGGAACCAACAAAAGTTCGCGAATTGGGAGCCTCAAGCTTTTGGACGAACATCCTCACAGGTATAGCTCCAGCAGTTTCTGTCAAAAATGCCAGTTCTTCCAGGTAATCGGCCACCTCCCGCTCACCTTGCTGCTGATTGATAACCCCAATTAAAACCGCCTTTTCCTGAATTACGTCCGTTGAAATCAATTTTGGCATAAGCAAAAAATAAGGGGCTTAAAATAGGTAATAATTCAGTTTTTTCAAATCTGTTTTTTAAAGGAATTAATTTTCATAACTGCTTTTGAGATATTCCAAAAATTCATATTTTTGCATCGCTTTTATATTACACACTGCATTCCCACACTCACACCCAATCACACACTCTAACGGGGGATTAGCTCAGTTGGCTAGAGCGCTTGCATGGCATGCAAGAGGTCATCGGTTCGACCCCGATATTCTCCACGTTTAAATCCGAAGTCAATGCACTTCGGATTTTTTATTTTCCGACATCCAAAAAAATTACCAATTTTGCCTGATATCCGATTAGTTATGAAACCTGAAATTACCTTACAAACAACTGTCCGGCGTAATACAAATATGGTGACCAGTAAAATAGATGACGAAATCGTAATGATGAGTGTTGAAAACGGCGAATACTATGGATTGGACCCGGTAGGCAGCAGAATTTGGGAACTGATTGAAAAACCTATTCAGATCGCAGACCTGATCACCACTTTAATGGACGAATTTGAGGTAGAAAGGGAAAACTGCGAAAGAGATACATTTGAATTTCTTAAAGAACTGAATACAAAAAGACTTCTTGAGATCATTTAATCATTAGCACTTAAAACGAACTCAGGATGAACGATGTGAAAAAATTTTTCAGATTAACCCCGGTAGACAAAAAGCTCTTTTTCGAAGCGCTGTTCACCTCCATAAGGGTAAAACTCATGGTAACTTTTTTACCCTTGCGTTGGTATGCGCGTCAATTAGGAGTTCAGCATTCACTTTCGAGCGACAGTTCGGATGATAACAGTTATTCTCTTGTCTATAAAATTTCTCAGGCCATTGTTCGCTGCCGGAAATCGATTCCCTGGCAAAACAGATGCCTGGTGGAAGCCATTACAGCTAAAAGAATGTTACAAAAACGAGGACTTCAGAGTACTCTCTATCTTGGTGTTAATAAGAAAGACAAGAAGATGACTGCACATGCCTGGTTACGGTGTGGAACCATTTTTGTAACCGGTAATCGCGGCAAAGATAACTTTGTAACAGTGAATACATTCGCATAAATGAAACACGGAGCCGGGCATCATATCAATAAACTTATTAGTGAAGGCGAACATCAGCAACTGGATTTTAAGTTTGAAATCTCAGATTCACGCAAAATCGCCAAAACTCTTGTTGCCTTTGCGAATACCGATGGAGGAACATTGCTCGTTGGTGTAAAAGATAACGGAAACATTGCAGGTGTGCGTACTGACGAAGAATATTATATGCTCGACGCAGCAGCAAAAATGTACTGTAAGCCTCAAATTAACTTTGAGGTACGAAAATGGACCATGAACGGAAAAACAGTACTTGAGGTTATAATAGCCAAAAGTAATGGTGCGCCACACTATGCTGAAGTAGAACCTAAGAAATGGCTGGCTTATATACGTATCAAAGACGAGAATATTCTGGCAAATAGTATTCACCTTAAAGTGTGGAAAAAACGTCAGCAAAAAAGAGGAATTTTTCTGGAATTCTCTGAAAAAGAAAAATTATTACTCAAATACCTGGAATCCAATCCTTCCATTACGCTGTCTAAATTCTGCAAAGTAGGTATGATTACCCGACAGGAAGGTGAAAATATTCTTGCTAACCTCATTACGCTCGATCTTATCGAAATAGCCTTTTGTGACCAGCACTTTATTTATAAACGCAAGGGACAACATGAAAAAACCCCGGAACCATCACGGCTTTCGGGGTTTATGTAGTCTAGTTAGCAATTGTAGAGAAAAGAAATTTTATATTTTTTTCGATCGATTACTAATTAATTGAAGTTAATACGGTATAGCTCTGAACCTTATCCTTCTGGTCGCGGCTTTCGGAACGAACGGTTCCCACATTTTCCGCCACCCATTCATTCAGTTTCGATTTAACTGTAAACAAAGTTTTCGATTCCACATCCGATGAAATCCTGGCACATTTAAAAGTTCCCGCCGGCGTAGTAACATCTTCGATACCTGCAACTGCGCGATTAGTTATTTTAACAGACATGGTAAGGATTTTAAAGCCATTGTTTGAGATCTTTATGGTAATCTCCCCGTCATTAAGCTTCTGTCCGGCTTCCAGCTTTTTAGGGATCGACATATTTTTGGTGTCAACATTCACCTCCATGTTCTGGTATTTACTCATGTCCAGATCTTTAAGGTAGGTTTTCATGTCAATCACAAATTCCCCGCCTTCACACTTAACTTCATAATCGCCTTTTGAAAGAGATTTGCCTTTGTCGTCAAATACCTCGCTATTAAATTTTATCGAATTAGAACTAACGTCCAATACTTTAGACTTTACCGTAGCAGCAAGTTTATCTTTGGAATTATATGTTTTTGTTTCTAAAGATGTCCCTGATTTAGCAGGAAAATAAAAGGTACAATCCTGCGCTTGAAGTGAAACATTTAAAGCTAACAATCCGGCAACGACGGTCGATGTTAGGTTTTTCATGGTTACCTGTCTATGTAGTTAGTTACTATTAGTAAGTTTAAAAAAGGACTTAAAAATAAAAAAAAAGATTCATTATTCAATTTAATTTTCAAAGTTTCTTGTAAGACTTCATTTCAAAACGGAAATAAACTCACTTTGTAATTCGTTTTTATCCCTCATTATTTCTACCTTGGAGGCTCAATTCTCTCCTCATTAGATTAACTTAATTTGATATAAATGAAAAATACAAGTAACCTTAATTGTAAAATAAGTTGCACCATTATAGCAGTTATTTTATTATTTGGTATGCCGTTTAATATGGTGTATGCTCAAAATACAAAAAATTTATCAGATTACCTTAAAAATCTGCCCTTTCAAATGCCGGAAATGACAATCCCTGTTTTTCCGGACAGATCGGTAAATATCAGGGAATTTGGCGCAGTTGGTGACGGACAGTTCCTGAATACCGAGGTTTTTGCCAAAGCTATCGAAGCCTGTACAAAGCAAGGTGGTGGTAAAGTAATTGTTCCTCCGGGCATCTGGTTAACAGGCCCCATTGTCCTGCAAAGCAACATCAACCTGCATCTCGAAAAAGGGGCGCTTATCCTTCTTAGTCGAAATCATAAGGATTTCCCGATTATACATGTTCCTTCTTCAAAAAATTTCATGGTTACAACACCCATCTTTGGAGCTAATCTCGAAAACGTTGCTGTT
>DATBXH010000186.1:0-4121 GCA_036514375.1 Bacteroidales bacterium
GCCGGTTTAAACGCCAGATTAAATAATTTGCAGAATACCCGTTTCATTTGTGGCGATGTGTTGCAAACGTTCACTGCCGACTTTGTTGAGGCTTACGGCAAACCGGATGTGGTTATTTTGGATCCGCCAAGGGCCGGCACATTGATTGAGATAAAAAAAACCATTATAAAAGCGGCACCATCTAAAATTATTTATGTCAGTTGTAATCCGGTTTCGCTGGCATTCGATCTTACCATGCTCACCAACGGGTATCGTGTGTCACAAATACAGCCTTATGATATGTTCCCTCATACGCATCATGTGGAAACAGTTGTTTTGCTTGAGAAACAATAATTTATTTTAGTTGGGAAAAGGTTTAAGCGGAATGCTCAAACGTAATGAAAGGAAGTCGTATGCGATTTGTCAGCTAAGAAATATCCCTGGCATACCCGCTTTCCTTTTGAGGCTAAAGCGCAGTATGAGGGATTTTGTAAAGAATTTAATAAACTTCATAGAGTCCGAGTTTAAAAGTAAGGCAATAAATGCCAGGTAAAAAATGTGTGATTAAAGAGAATCGTAACTGGTGAATTTAACTTTAACTAAGTACTTACCGTCTAAACTAGCCGGAGCAGCAATAGCACCTGTAGATAACGCACTTTTTACTTTGCTGGCAAGATCATTGTCCTGACCTTTAACATCGATCAATTCAAAACCATCCTTGGATGACAGCTTGAAATACACAAAAACTTCGCTGTTGGAATCGGTGCTAACTTTTGATAATACACCGGCCAATTGCCTTCTGACTGCGTTTTCATCTGAACGTCCTTCCTTTTTTACAACGTCGTTGGCTAAAACGCTTGAAGCCAATAGAAGACTGCTTACTAAAGCAACCGAGAAAAACTTTACAATTTTCATAACAATAAAATTTAGTTAAACATATAGTTAATTAAAACAAAAGCTATTGATCTGTAAATTTTTCTGGTAAGTTATTCAGTAGACTGGGAAGACTCCCCTTGAAAGAAATGTGGTTTGAATAATTTCTTAATGCAAAGATAAAAAGTTAGTGCCTTTTCTTTGTTAAGTAAAGGTTAACTAATTGTTAAATTGAATACATTGATTATTCTGAGGGGGTAATCTTTTGGAGATGGGTGCTTTTTATTTGCTTCCTTCTTAATAATGGGGGTAGTTTTAGGGACAAACAAAAAACCTTCCATATTGGAAGGTTTTTTGTTTGTGAAATTATTTCTTCTTTCCTTTTTTTCCTTTTTCAGGTGTTGAAGGCTCTGCTCCTGTTGCCGCATCGTATTTGGCTTGAGCAGCATCTACTGCAGCTTGCTTCATTTTCAATGCTTCAGCAGCAGGTTTCTTGCTAGCCTTTCCTTTATTCACGTTATTTTCGCCTGTAGTTTTCTTCTTGGTTGCCTCTTTTATTTTTGTATCAATGGCTTTTGAATCAGCTTTATATTTTGTATCAAGCGCTTTCATTTCAGTTCTTGCACCAGAGGCAGTTTCCTTGTCTTTCGAATTAGCTTGTTTCTCAAGAGGCTTCTTGCTGGCTGCATACTCTTTGTCAAGAGCTTTCTTGTCTGCTTCAGCCTGTTTCAATTCAGACTTACTGTCAGCGATCATCTGATTACCTGTTTCTACTAATGAATCTGATACCGCAACTGCTTTTTCAGCTTTAGCCTGATTGGCTTGGGCGGTCTTTAGCGCAGTTTCCAGCCTTTTTGTTTCAGCTTCCTTCTTGTCAGCAGCTGAAGCTGCCGGTTTAGTCTGACCAAAAGTAAGGGAAGTAGTAATCGCCATAAGGAACATGGAGACCAAGGCTAGTTGGAAAATATTTCTCAAAGAGATTCGAGTAAGGTTTGTTGTTTCTTTGACTGTAAAACTTGTTTTCATATAGTTCATATTTAAGTGGATATAAATTTATTTTTGTTATTCATTCATGCACTCCGGGCGGAAAAGCCAGGTCAGATTTTATTAGTTTAAATTACAAAATGTTTACGGAATTTTGGTAAAATCTCTATTTTATTTTAACGGGGTAGTTAAATATGCAGTATATTAGTTTGTTGTGAAGGGTTTCGCAAGTAATGTATTTTTTCTAATATTTTATCAACAGTTGTTTGTATAGTATTAGAAATAAATTATTTTAGCAATCAACTAATCTATCAGCTATGGATCCTATTTTTAAGTTTGCCTTAATTGTCATCTTTGGCATTATTCCTTTTGGATACGGTGTAGTTTGGACGCTTTACCGAAAATCTATCATCTTTTCTACAGCAATGACCATTTTTGTTGCTTCCATGGGAGTTGCCATTGTGGGTTTTGTTGTTGGGGAACGTGGATTTTCAAATATAATATGGGGGGTACCTGTATGCCTGGTGTGGTTAGTAAGCGCTAATTTCATTTCCAAGGTGCTAATTCGAAAACCCTTAAGAGATCTTAATGTAAAAATTAAGAAAATGTCGGAAGGTAATTTAAATGTATCGATAGAGGCAGATACTTTAGGCAAGCAGAATGAAATTGGAGAGATTGCGCATTCTATTCAGATTCTAATTGATCAGTTAAAGAAAGTGTCTGCTGAAATCAATACCTGTTCAGGCGAAGTTAATCAGATTGGCGGTCAATTGAGAAGTTTGGCTATGATGCTTTCGAATAGTGCTAATAATCAGGCCGCCTCTGTGGAAGAACTTTCGTCAAGCATGGAGCAGATGGTTGCAAATATTGGTCAGAATGCTTCGAATGCCAAAGAGACGGAGAATATAGCATTTCAATCGTCGAAAGGGGTTGTTGAAAGTAAAGAGTCAATGTTAAAAGCGCTGGAGTCGATCAAGAAAATTTCCAGTAAAATATCTGTGATTAGCGATATTGCATTTCAAACAAATATACTGGCGTTGAATGCAGCTGTTGAATCCTCCCGTGCAGGGGAGCACGGACGTGGTTTTTCAGTGGTAGCTTCTGAAGTTCGAAAGTTAGCTGAGCACAGTAAGGATGCGGCAGATGAGATTATTTCTCTTTCCGGCCAGGGCCTCCACCTTTCTGAAATCGCCAATCAGAATTTGGAGCAGATTGTTCCTCAAATAGAGAAAACTTCCATGCTGGTTAAGGAAATTTCTGTTGCCAGTATTGAGCAGGACAGCGGATCGAGCCAGATTAATAATGCCATTCAGGAACTGAACCGTCAAACCCAGAATAATGCTGCTACTGCTGAGGAACTGGTGGCTGCTGCGGAATATTTGAAACAGCATTCTGTTAAATTATTGGAAAATATTAGCTTTTTTCACCATAATTAATTTTAGGTGACGAGGTGATCCATCCTGTTTATCCGACTTTGTTTAAAAATTACTCCTGAACAAACCCTTTTCTGACATAAATCGGGTGAGTGTATTTACGGAGTGAAGGTCTCACCATAGTGAACCAACCGCCAGCCAGCATGATAATGATACCACTATATAAAAGTGTATTTGAAATACCGATACCGCTGGCAAAGGAACCTGCAAGAAAATTTCCGATAGGGTTCATGCCCATCAGTGCCATGGCATAAAAGCTCATAACACGGCCACGTTTGTCTTCCTCTGTCAATGTCTGAACCAGCGTATTGATAGATGCAATTGCAGTGATCATAAAAAAGCCGCTTAAAAACACGATAAACATTGAGATTAACGGATTTGAAATGAGAGAAAGACATAGTAAGCTTACGCCGAAAGAAACAGAACTAAACGCGATAATTTTGCCAAGTCCAATCACTGTTTTTCGTGAAGCCAGGTAAATAGCTCCAAGGAAGGCTCCGAGTCCTGTAGCTGACATCAGAAAACCATAGGTGTTACTATCCCCTTTTAACACTTCGCCTGCAAAAGCAGGCATGAGTATGGCGAAAGGTAAACCAACCAAACTCAGGAATGAGAGTAAAATCAGTAAGACCTGAATAGGCTTGAAACCAAACGTGTATTTGAACCCTTCTGTTAATTCCTCTTTAATATTGTTTGCTGTCTCGTTTTTAACTCTGGGAGGAATTTTTATTTTCTGCAGGGCCATGATCACAGCAATATAACTCAACGCATTGACCAGAAAGCATGGGCCCTCTTTAATGAATATAATCAGCATACCGGCAATGGCAGGACCAAAAAAACGGGCTCCGTTAA
>DATBXH010000187.1:0-3927 GCA_036514375.1 Bacteroidales bacterium
ATTACTGATTGGTGTGAGGTTTGACCGTGCTACCGAGCGTCAACGGATTACGGAACGACTTAGCCAGCGTTTGAAAGCCGGAATGGTGGAAGAAGTTGAAGCTCTTCTGAAATCAGGGATCACGCCAGAGCAGCTCATTTATTACGGGCTGGAATACAAATTCCTGACCCGTTATCTGGTGGGAGAAATTACTTATGACGAAATGTTTGCTGGTCTTAATACAGCCATTCATCAGTTTGCCAAGCGGCAAATGACATGGTTCCGGCGGATGGAACTTCAGGAGATGAAGGTTCACTGGCTGGATGGGTTTATGCCAATGGAAAAGAAAGTGGAGAAGATATTGGAATTAAAAGGGTGAAATGTCCGGTTATTCAGGCAAAACTTATTCATTCTGTTCCCCAAAAGGGTTTTAGGAAACTTCAGATAAGAATTTGCTATTGCTCATTCCAAAGCCGGTTAAAGCTTTGTTTTTTAGGTTTGGAAAATTTTATTTTTACGTAAGCAGGGTTAAAATTTTGCTCCGGAACTTTCCGGGTGGTGCAACTAAAGTTTTTTTTTGACCTGGAACTTTCCGAGTGGTGCAACTAAACTTGTTTGCGTCGCATGGAAATTTCCGACAAGTGCAATTAATGTTAAATGCACGATCTGGAATTTTTCAAGTGGTCCATTTAACGTTTTTTGCACGATCTGGAATTTTCCGGACGATGCATTTAAACTTATTTGCACCATCCGGAAATTTCCATGAGGCGTAAATAACGTTGTCTACGCCTCATGGAAATGTTATGGTGCCTTTTTTAAGCTTTTTTACGTTGGCTGGAAGTTTCCTGACGGTTTTTTTAAGCTGTTGGATCAATCATTTTCGATACCGCACGCATCGGATGAATTTCGTAACTGTTCAATCCATTGGCAGGATCGTGAGCTATCAGGTTATTGAGCTGTTCGTCATTATCTACACCTATTACCGCAACGCCATAACCCCCTTTGGGATCAGCCACAGGTCCGAGCACGATAATGGTCCCGTCGCTTACATAAGGTTTCCAGTATTCCACATGTTTTACCATGATGGCTCTTTCCTCAGGTGTCATGTCAGTAGTGAACGATGCCCGTGGCGGGTTCAGCTTGAGAAAGTAATATTTTTTAGGCATAGAAAAAATTTGTTTTAGAATAAGATTACGGATGAATTGGGAATAAGGAGTAAACATATTTCCTCATTTCGGAGTTGCTCCTACCTCATTATTTTTCCAACATCTGTTTGATCTCGGTTTTAAGCTTAGGCAAATGATTAATAACAATACTCCAGATCAGGTCATCTGATATTTTATCGTACCCGTGTGCGATCCTGTTTCGTGTTCCTATTATCTGATAAGCATTTTCAATTTCAAACGTACTGTCCTTCTTTAAAATCCTGTTAACCGCTTCTCCAATAATTTCGATATCTCTCTCAACGGCTCGCTTTAGTTTGATATCCTTTTTATAATCGTCAAACTTTTTGGGTTTATCTTCAAAATAGCTTTCAATCTCTTCTGTGGCTTGTAGAATATCAAACAACCAGACTTTAATTTCATTATCCATAGATCAGTTGCTTTGATGAATCAATAGATTGTCTTAAATATGGATTATTGATGGCCTTGTCTTCAAGTAAGTCAATGTTGCGCTTAAAGAGATTTTCAAGCGAAAGTTTCAAATCGAAATAATTATCGGCGTAATCATGTAATGCTACATCTTCGAAATCAACTATAAAATCAATGTCGCTGCTTTTCTTAAAATTACCTGTCAATACCGAACCAAAGACAAATAAACGCGAAACTTTATGTTTCTTACATAAATCACTGATTCTGTCAATATTCTTTTCGATTATATTCATATTTCAAAAATATAAAAATATAATCAGAATTTGGTTCATTACATACCAAAGCCATTATGTTAGAGCCTAAATGTTTCTGAAATTTCAGTTAGAGTTTAAAATAATTTTTGCACTTCTTTCTTCAAAAAGTCAATTGCTGTAGATGAAGGTGTTTGTTCGGCTTCCATGATCATTTCAAGGATCTTTGTGCTAAGATGAGAATAGGGAAGGTCACTGGTAATTTTATCAGCTGCCAGATTAATGAGTTTTACCGTGTTGGAGCGGGCATTCTTTATTTGCGCCCACGCCTCGTTAGAAATGTATAATTGCTGCGACAGGTTGTGCTCAAACTCGGCCCGTATGGATGCCAGCATCTCAGCCTGAAATTGTTTACACGTCATGCCTGGTACACTGGTACGCATAATTAATGCTTCGGGCGAAATACGTTCCAGGAAAAGGATAACCCGTTCGTATGCCTGTAAACGCAACGGCGTAATCAATTTCCGGTTTTTCAGCGCGGTTTTTAACTGACGTTTCTTTTCCTGGTCTTCAAAATAGGAATGAAGAATATAAAACACGGTGAGAAAAACCACCAGTGACGGAATGGTATATTTAAGGATTTCCAGCATATTGGGTATTGAAAAAAATTACACAAACCAACGAAAGTATTAATATTTTTTTGATTAAAAAACGTATTTTTAAGCAGTAAAAAAAACGACAATTATTATTTTCAAACAAGCAGATTGTATGGAACAACTTTCGAAGAGAATTAACAGTTTGAGTGAGTCTCAAACCATTGCCATGAACCAGAAGAGTAAAGACCTTCAGGCTCAGGGCGTCGATGTCATCAACCTTACCGTTGGTGAACCTGACTTTTTTACCCCACCCCACGTTAAAGAAGCTGCCAAAAAAGCTGTCGACGATAATTTCTCCTTTTACACCCCTGTAAATGGATATCTTGAATTACTGAAAGCCATTTCCAACAAATTTAAAAACGAAAATAATCTTGATTTTAAACCCGAACAGATCATTGTATCGAACGGTGCCAAGCACTCGCTTGCCAATGCAATCATGTGCCTGATAGATGAAGGTGATGAAGTGATTATTCCTGCCCCGTATTGGGTTAGCTATGCCGAACTGGTGAAGCTGGCTCAGGGAAAGAATGTGATTTTGCCTACCACGCTCGAAACCAATTATAAAATTACGCCGGCTCAATTGGAGAAGGCCATTACTCCAAAAACAAAGGCTCTGCTTTTGTGTTCGCCTTCCAATCCTACCGGAAGCCTTTACAGCAAGGAAGAAATGAAAGGTCTGGTAGATGTGTTGATGAAACATCCGCGTGTTTTTGTGATCTCCGACGAGATTTACGAACACATTAATTTTGTGGGACGTCACGTGTCTGTGGCCGAATTCCCGGAGATTAAGGAACGCTGCGTCATCATCAATGGTGTTTCCAAAGGTTATGCTATGACCGGTTACCGTATCGGTTACATGGGAGCTCCGGTTTGGTTAACCAAGGCTTGCAGCAAACTTCAGGGACAGATGACTACCAATGCATCGTCTATTGCACAGCGTGCAGCCATTGTAGCATTAACATCCGACAATACCTATACGAAGGAAATGAACAAAGCATTTCTTCGTCGCAGGGATCTGGTGCTGCGGTTGATGAAAGAAATCCCCGGATTGAAGTGTAATGTTCCTGAAGGTGCATTTTACGTATTCCCGGATGTTAGCTATTATTATGGTAAGAGCGATGGCAATGTAACCATTAAGTCGGACATGGATTTTTGCCTTTATTTGCTTGATAAGGCTTTTGTGGCCACTGTTCCTGGCGATGCTTTTGGCGAACCCAAATGTATCCGCATTTCCTATGCCAATTCGGACGAAAAACTCGAAAAGGCACTCAAACAGATGAAAGAAGCTCTGGCTAAATTGAAATAAATACAAGTGAAACTTCGCTAAATAAAAAGCCTGCATCGTCGGAAAGAAGATGCAGGCTTTTTTAGCTACCCATTCAGCCCTGTTTTATTTTTTCCAAACCGAGATGATTTCTTCGGTTTTTAGTTGAATGGTCATGTTTTTCA
>DATBXH010000188.1:0-6964 GCA_036514375.1 Bacteroidales bacterium
ACGGCAACAATGGTTGGTATAGCACTTGACGAGGGGTATATTAACAATATAAACGAAAAAGTACTAAGCTTCTTTCCCAAATTACAAATCGAAAACAACGATTCGCTGAAAAAACTCATTACCATTAAGCATTTGCTTACCATGACAAGTGGCCTGGAATGGTTAGAGTGGAAAGGCGGCGATGACGTAAATATGTTTCAATCAAACAAGGTCAATTGGATACCATATATCCTGAATAAAAAAATGGTATACACACCCGGCGATTCATTCTGTTACAACAGCGGAGTGCCTTTTATTTTATCGGCTATTGTATCTATGCAAACGGGAATGCCTACAAACGAATATGCAAAACAAAAATTGTTTAAACCTATAGGAATCGATTCGGTTAACTGGGAACGAAAATCGCCCGAAGGAATAACTACCGGCGGCTGGGGATCATATTTTAAGTTAGCCGATATGGCCAGAATTGGTTACCTATATTTGAAAAAAGGGAAATGGAAAGATAAACAAATTGTTCCTGAAGCATGGATTAGAGAAGCCACCCGTAAACAAGTGGAAGTAAAAGAGGAAGATGACGATTATGGCTATCAATGTTGGATTATCAAAGAATTTCCAAAGGCTGCATATGCAGCGAGAGGCTGGTATGGTACCCATTATGCTTATGTAATAGTTATACCGGACGAAAACCTCCTGATAGCTATGGCTGGAGAAGTAGATTATTATAAAGCAAAACGATTAATAAAGAGATATATTTTTAACGTAAAGCAATAAGCCAAATGAAAACATTAATCCTTACAGGCTTAATCCTTCTGCTTACCTTTAATAACTATTCTCAGAAAAACACGAAGTTGTCTTCATTGGAAAATGTGGGCACTTACCTTCTTTTTGACAAGAATGTGCCGGATACGAACCCTAAAGTTTATGCGAACAGTTTTTTCAGCAGGGATAGTTCATATATTGGATATTGCTCATTGTCTCTTTAAAAACTTAATTATGAAAAGATTTTTAATAACTTTTATCACGTCTTCAATAATTATTCTGATTTGTTCATCATTAAAGAATAACATAGTACGGAAGTCCATTTTAAATGTAGATGGTTTAAAGAATGAAACTACACTGAAACTATCAGACGATTTGTATCTGGAAATATTGCCCCAAATGGAATTATTATCCGGTGTTTTATCTCAGACTTCGTGGTACGATAAATATTACAAACCAAATGATTGCGATAGTAATCAAGTATATTATCAAAACCTTAGACAATTCTTCTCGAAATATAAAAATCACGAAGCAGTGCAACTATTGGAAGAACTTATCAAAGCAGGATTTGCGTACAATGCCCCACCTAGTTTTATTACTTTTTTATCGTATCCTGATTTTGACATGAAGTATGAATATACCGATGTTCTGATTGAACGGGCAAAAGGCAAAGAAAATCTGGAAAAATTCAGATTAAGCTTAAAGAAATTGGCCAGGGAATCTGATTTTGCCTCATTTTATAACAGCAATATGGGTACATACAAAACATTATTAGCTGATTTTAGTAAAGACATAAAAGCTGAAAAAATTGTAAGCTGGCATAATAAAATGTTCGGTTATTCCGGGAACGAATTCCATGTAATCCTGATGCCGTCGATGTTTATCTGGAGTTTTGGTAACAGAATTACAGCTAACGATAATTTAATAATTTATGCAATGCTTGCCGCAAAAGGTGATTGTAAAAATCAGCCTAAAAAAGACTATAAGTTTGTGATTGTTCATGAATTTGGTCATTCGAAAATTGATACTCATGTAGCAAAGTTGGATAGTTTTATCAGGAAAAATAAAATTGATACGCTTTATTATCCTGTTGCAGAAAAAATGAAAAGGCAAGGATATAACACCTATCAACCATTTTACTGTGAAACAATAAACAATGCTTTTACATTAATGGCTATGAAGGAAATTTATAATTATGATGACAGCCTTATATTGGAACGTAAGAATGTTTTAATAAATGGCGACAATACTTACTGGATTTCACAATAAACATGCTTGATAAATATGAAAAAAACAGAGATAAATACAAAAGATTTGATGACTTTTTGCCAGTATTATTTAAAGAATATTTAATGCATAAAGATTCCTTGTTAAGGCTCGCAAATAAATAAAACATTACGACATATTGCATCTTATTTTTTAAATCCGGATGCTGCAATCTGAGATTATATGCGTCTTTTGATTAGAATAAAAACATATATTTATGAAACTCTCATGATTTGCAATCGCAAACAAAAATGAACAAGATCATCCATGAAGGTTCCATCCGACCTTAAAAAATAATTTTGTACGGATGAAAAAATTTTTAATAACTTTTATCACGACTTCAATAATTATTATGATTTGTTCATCATTAAAGAATAACATAGTACAGAAGCCCATTTTAATTGTAGATAGTTTAATAATTTATGCAATGCTCGCCGCAAAAGGCAATTGCAAAAATCAGCCTAACAAAGACTATAAGTTGGTGATTGTTCATGAATTTGGTCATTCAAAAATTGATACACATTTAGCTAAGTTGGATAGTTTTATCAGGAAAAATAAAATTGATACACTTTATTATCCTGTTATGGCCAATTAAAAAACGCGGTATCTTAAACATTAGGAACATGAAAAATTTTGAATCTTCATTTATTTCAGTCTTACTTTTATTATCAATTTGTTATTGTTCATTTGGACAGATTAAAAATTTGAATGGAAAAGAGATAACTTCATCAGAAATTGATACTTTTATTAAAGCACAGATGGATTCGCTTAAAATGCAAGGATTATCAATAGCGATCATTAATAAAGGTAAGATTGTTTATCACAATGCTTTTGGTGTAAGCAATGCTGAAACAAGAGACAAAATCAACGAACAATCTATCTTTGAAGGTGCTTCAATTTCAAAACCTGTATTTGCTTATTTTGTTATGAGGATGGTAGATAAAGGAGTATTGGCTTTGGATACTCCTTTGTTTAAATATATGCCTTATCCTGATATTGAGAAAGACGAAAGATATAAAGCTATCACTGCAAGAATGGTGCTTTCGCATCAATCAGGATTTCCTAATTGGAGACATAATATTGATATAGCTGATTCCAATCTGCACGTCAAAAGAGGAGAACTTTATTTAAAATTTAACCCCGGTACTAAGTTTTCTTATTCAGGTGAAGGGTACTTATATTTGGCAAAGGTAGTTGCCCATTTAAACAACTGCACTTTACAGACTTTAGACTCTGTTTTTCAACAACAAGTTGTGCTGCCATTGAAAATGCGACATGCTTCATTTGTAAAAAACACTTATATATCTCAACACAAAGTTACAGGCCATGAAAATGAAAGAGTAGCCCTTTATCAGGTTGATCCATCATTTTTCAACCCAGCTTCGTCATTACAAACAGATGCTTTAAGCTATGCACAGTTTATAATAGCAATGATGAACGGTTCCGGATTGACAAATAAAAGCTATAACGAAATGTTAAAGCCACAAGTAATGTTAGAAAAGGATAATAATCTTACAGGCAATGGAGTTTATGCCTGGGGTTTAGGATTGGCAATCAGAAAAACACCTTTTGGAGTAATGTACGAACATGGAGGTTCTAATGGAAATTTTCAGTCGATGTTTATGTTCTCAAAGACTAATAAAAATGGGTATGTGTTCCTAACAAATTGTGATAAGGGCAATGTCTTCGATAATGTTTTAGTGAAATTCTTAACGAATGGAAGTTTATGATACTGAAATTTTATATAGGCTTTACATTTGTTTTGTTATTATGCATTTTACCTACCACGGTTAATGCACAAAAAACAACCGGATCAAATCAGATTGAAAGTAAACAATGGGATTTAAAAACAAAGATTCAATTTGCTTCAATCGAAAAGGCAAAGAAATTATTAACAACTGAAGATCAATTTACAGAAAGTTGGAGCCAGTTTGATATCGATTCAAGATTACATAAGACTAACAGCAGAAAAGAGGACTTACTTAAATTTATTTCAGATCAACCACTGGAATGGACAATTGAAGAAAAGACTAAAATAAATTCTGTTCTTGAGGCAATCGACAAAAATATAATTAAGTACGGATTCAGGATTAATTTCCCTGATGAGGTTTTCTTTGTTAAAACGACTGGGCAAGAAGAAGGCGGGGCTGATGGATATACTCGTGCAAATTATGTTGTATTGAAAGAAAAAATGATATCAAGGCCAGAAAGTGAACTGCAACAGGTTATTGTTCACGAATTGTTTCATATTCTAACTCGTAGCGATAATAATTTTAGAAAGGATATGTATAAAATAATAGGGTTTGAAATAACGAATGAAATTGTATACCCATTGAATATTCAAGATTTTAGGATAACAAATCCTGATGCACCTCAAACCGATAGCTATATAGTTTTAAGAAAGGATGGTAAACAGGTTGATTGTATGATGATTTTATACTCAAAAAATAAATATGACGGAGGCAATTTTTTCAAATATTTGAATGTTGGATTTTTAAAATTGAAAGGTCCCGATCGCAAGGAAATAGATCTTATTGAGGGACAACCAATAATTTATGGTATTAAGGAAGTATCAAACTTTTTTGAGCAAGTTGGAAAAAATACCCAATATATTATACATCCTGAAGAGATACTTGCAGACAATTTTGCTTTTGCTATTGATAATAGAAAGGGATTACCGTCACAATGGATTATTGAAAGCATTCAAAATACACTAAGGAGTAAAAATTAACTGGCCATAACATTGTATAAAATTTTATTGAGGTTGAATTGCCTATTCAAACTAAGAATATTCTTGCATAATCAACTAACTATAGGAAGACTCGTTGTGCAAGATTTAAAAATTACTCACTGATAAATCTTACCAACTTATTGATAAAACCGCCTGGCATATTGAATATATTTGATTGCAAGACATTATTGTTTGATTTTTGAGTTCTAATTTAACTTAAGAAAAAATGACAAAACAAATCTCTACAGTCTTAATGACAATCTTTATCACAATAAACTATTCATTCTGTCAAACCACGTCAATAGATTATGGCAATAGTTTAGGACTACCTAACCAAAAGCTAAGTAAACCCGAATTAAATTTTGAATATTTATGGAACACCTTTGACAAGAATTATGCCCTATTTTCCCCAAAGAGAATTGATTGGAACGCATTGTACAGGGTTTACCGACCAAAAGTAACTTCCCAGACATCAGATAGCGCACTCTTTAACATAATGGCAGACTTGCTTGGTCATCTGAATGATAATCATATCAGGTTAAACTCTCCAGACCGTTCTTACCGATCAGGAATTTTAGGTGATATGCCCGATATGGATGATTTCTTTCCTCTCCTAAAAAGTAAATATTTGCATAAGTACAAAGACCATGCTGCAGGAATTTTTTCAGGTTGGCTTACCGATTCTATAGGGTACTTCTATATTCAGTACTTTACAGATTTCGAAAAAACTGCAAATGTTATAGACGAAATTATGGATGAATTTAAAAAAACCAAAGGACTGGTGGTTGATATCAGAGAAAACTGTGGCGGAGAGGATGAACTTGGCAAAATGATCGCCGATCGTTTTGCCGATCAAAAACGGTTTTATATGACCGTGCGTGACAAAAATGGTATTGCCCATAACGACTTTGCGGCTCCCCAATATTGGTATTTAGAACCCGAAGGACCCATCCAATATTCTAAACCTGTCATTCTTATCACCAATCGGTACGCCATCAGCGAAGCTGAAATTTTCACTTTAGCATTGCGAACATTGCCGCATGTAACTGTTATTGGGGATGCAACATCAGGTGTTTTTGCTGGTACTTATCAGGATACCCTTCCTAATGGATGGCAATTCAGATGTCCTTATGAGCTTATTGAAGATAATACCGGTTTTTGCTGGGAAGGAATAGGCATACCAGCCAATATCAGACAAACATTAACAAAAAAAGATATAGAGGAAGGGCATGATAAAACGCTTGATTTGGCAATTGAACTTATAAATAACGGTAAATTAACTCCTCATACAGATAAAAATAGCTTATTAAATATTCGGGAATCATTCGTGGACTTTTTAAAACAAAATTCCGGTAATAAGGATTTTTACTTGTCATTAAATAAGTTCCTGGATTTAAAATCTAAATATCCTGATAAATATTACATTGACGAAAAGAGAACGAATGAATTCGGCAATCAATTAATCGATAAAAATGAAATTGATAACGCTATTCTCTTATTTAAGCTATGCACAACCGTATTTCCAAACTCAATTGTGGGGTTTGATAATCTCGCAAATGCTTATAGCAAAAAAGGTGAAATTGAATTAGCAAAAAAAAATATTCAAAAATCAATAATGATAAATAGACAGAGTTATCCATGGGAAAGAGATTCTTACATAAAGAATAAAAAGAAATTAGAAGAACTAAATATTAGTAGGGTACAAAACCGTTAGTTAAAATCCTGAAATTGCTCCGGCGATAGTCATCTGAAAAATCATAAAGGATATCTTTGTCTTTAATGATAAATATCCGCAACTCACAGAAATTCTTTTTGAGTTAAGAAACAATAAAAGACTTTTGGGTTATATTTAACCCAAAATCTACCGGAATGAGAAGGTCATCAGAAGTAATCGTAGACTTCACTTTCCGGGCAACTGTCTTCTATTTTGTTTTTAAGAGCTTTACAGTTGTTGTAATTATATCTCCGATAACAAATATTTAACAGATTAGGTGAAATTTCGGATGGAAGTATTAAAAAAAGTTAAAAAAGCGAAATGATTTTTCTGACAGAATGTAAATTTGCTGACAGAAATAAAGTGGTTTATGGAGTCCCAATCAGATCTACTGTAATTGACTTTGAATGGAGTACAAAAAATACGGCAGCTGATTGGTTAAGTAAATAATACATATTGAACTATGAACTTGAATAATTTAAAGACAGCAACAA
>DATBXH010000189.1:0-5339 GCA_036514375.1 Bacteroidales bacterium
ACTTATTCTGGTAAAACATCTTCGTATTTTAATGTGAATATTGCGCCAAATCCTATCGATATTAAGTATCCGTCCTTAGCACAGGTTGGACAGACGATTTTTGATACCATCAATTTTACGTCTAATGATTTATTTAATGCAATTCAAACCTCGCCGCATTATTTTTATTATTCGGAAAATGCGATTACAAATCCTTTAGGAAAGACAGGCACTTCCAATTTCTTTCTGGATACAAGCAAAATTAAGGCGAGTATGGAGATTAAATTACCATTTGACTTGCAGGCCAGTAATTTGGGAACTTCGGATACCATTACTTTCGACATAGGAAAAGCAGTGAACGATTGGAGTATACTTAAGAAATTAACGCTTTATAACACATTTAATAATAGTATTCCGTTCGATTTGAATTTACAGGTATTTCTTACCGATTCCAATAAAGTAGCTATTGATTCACTTTACCGTATAGCCGATCAACCGATCGTTAAGTCAGGAGTCCTTATTCCTGGTAGTAATCCACAGAAGTACACTTTTCCATCAACTCCTCCAAAGCCATTAGCTGTTGTATTTGATGAGACCAGGGCAAAAAAACTTGAAAAGGTCAAATATGCCATATTGAAGGTATCGATGAAGACACCTGGTTCATCTTATGTTAAGTTTTATTCTGATTACAGGCTTAATTGTGCTTTTCAGGTGCAGGCAACACTTGATGTGAAATCGCTAAACCAATTCTAACTTAAACTGCTGATTATGAATTTTGTTACAAGGTCTTTTATTTATATTATAATTGTGCTGAGTAGCCTCTTAGCGTTACCTTTAAATGCACAGCAGAATAATTCGCTTTATTTTATGCAAGGACTACCCCAGTCCTCACTGTTGAACCCTGCTACACAACCTAAATGTGGATTCTATCTTACATTTCCTTCTGTTGAAATCAATGCCGGTAATTCATCCCTGGGGTTTAAAGATTTTCTGGTATATAATCCTGCAGTTGATAGTTTGTTCTGGTTCCTTCATGATGCCGGGACGAGGAGTAGCTTTCTCGACAGAATCAAGAACAATGCAAATCTTTTTGGTGGGGTTGAGATGGATTTGTTTTCGCTGGGTTTTCGGGTTAACAATACATATCTCTCGTTTAGTACCAGGATTAAGGCAGAGTCGAATAATTTTCTGCCTTCTGACCTGATCCGTTTTGGCGTTGAGGGAAATATTGATACCATCTCAGGTAAATTAAGGTCATATGATTTTAGTGGATTTGGAGCCAAAGCAACCTGTTATAGCGAATATGCCATTGGTGTTTCTCATCAGTTTGGCGAAAACCTTACGGTGGGTATCCGGGCGAAAGTGCTTTTTGGAATAGCAGATGTAAACACAGATGCTTCTGACGTTCATATGAACGGTGTAGGTATTACGGATTACCAGTTACGTTCTAATATTACAATAAACAGTTCGGTTCCGAATCTTAACGTAGTTACAAAACCAAACGGGGAGGTAGATAGCCTAAAATTTGATGACATTAAACATGGAAGCCAGATCCGCTCAATCCTGGCGAATACCAAAAATATGGGCCTTGGTCTCGATTTAGGAGTCGTTTATAAACCGGTTGATAAAATAAGCCTTTCAATGAGTATACTTGACATCGGGTATATCAAATGGAAGTCTAATCTGCACAGTTTTAAACAAGACGCTACTTATGATTTTAAGGGAGCAAACATTGACTTACCTCACCCCGATAGTATGGGAAATGCATTGCTTGATTCTTTAAAGGACCATTTTACATATAACAGCAGCATAGCTGCTTACAAAACTTATTTGTCTCCCAAATTATATGTTGGCTTTCTTTTTCAGTTAACAAAGGGAATTGGGCTTGGCGCGCTTACCCGTCAGCAGATTATTGAAAGTAAACTAAATTCGCAATATACTTTTTCACTGAATTTGTATCCTGCCAATGCACTTAATTTTACGTTAAGTTATACCATTGCCAATAAGATGTATGACAATTTCGGGATGGGCTTTACGTTTAAGCTAGCCTTTTTACAGACTTATATAATGACAGAGCGTATTCCATTAGTTTTCTACCCGACAAAGCAGGGTTATCCTATTCCGAAATACGCAAAAGAATTTAACTTACGTTTTGGTTTTAATTTTGTATTGGGTTACAATCACAGAGCAAAGAAGAAAGCCCAGGGCGACAAGCCATATGTCGATCTGTAAAAAGCAGTACAATTTCTGTAAAAATTACCTACCTTTGCGGAAATCTTTATAATCAATGATTGGTTTACTGCGAATTATATTTGTATTTGCCATCATCTATATGGTAATCCGGTTTCTGACCAGGCATATATTTCCTTTGTTATTGGGAACGTATGTGAATAAGAAAATGTCAGAAATGCATCAGAGCCAGCAGGCTTATTATAATGCCCAGCAAAAACGTGAAGGAGAAATCACTATCGATAATAAGCCGGATAAGAAAAAGCGTTATTCACAAAACACCGGGGAATACGTTGATTTTGAGGAAATCTGATAATACCCTACTAAACAAATAACCAGTACTTATGCTTAAGGAAAATCTTAAAAAATTATTACCGCATGCTATTGCGGTACTGACATTTATTGTGCTTTCGTGTATTTATTTTTATCCTCAGTTGGAAGGGCTTCAATTACGACAGAGTGATACGGAGCAGTCGATTGGAATGAGTAAGGAAATTTCGGACTTTCGTACGAAATACGGGAAAGATCCGTTGTGGACCAATGCTGCGTTTTGTGGCATGCCGGCCTATCAGATTTCAACGATGCATTCAAATTATGTAGCTCCTGTTGAAGAGAAAACAATATTAAAATTGTTTCCCAGACCGATAGGGTACATCCTGTTGGCAATGATAGCTTTTTATATTTTGCTATTGTGCTTTGAAGTAACACCGTGGTTCGGGATTATTGGTGCAGTTGCTTTCGGTCTTTCATCTATTTTTATGTTGTACCTTGAAGCTGGACATAATTCTAAAGTTCATGCAATTGCATTATTACCCGCTGTTATAGGAAGCTTGATGCTGGCTTATCGGAAGGACTTTAAGATAGGGGCCATTTTACTTAGTTTCTTTCTTTGCCTCGAGATTTCGGCTAACCATATTCAAATGACTTATTACAGTTTGTTTTTGATTGCTTGTATTGTAATTGTCGAATTGATCATTCATATCAAAGAGAAACTGTTCTTAAAATTTATTAAAGTTTCATCGGTGCTGCTTGTTGCTACTGTTTTGGCTATACTTCCTTCGTTTTCAAACCTATATACTACGTATGAATATGGAAAATATTCCACCAGAGGCAAATCGGAGTTAACCATTTCTCCTTCTGCGCCCGGACAACAGAAACAATCGACTGAAAATGCTCTTGATCCCGGTTATATTACTCAATATAGTATGGGCGTGGGAGAGACATGGTCGGTGGCTATCCCAAATGTAAAAGGTGGAGAGGAAACATATCTTGGGAATAAAAAGGATGTGATGAATGAAGTAAATCCACAGTATAGAGAGTACATTGCACAACAGCCATCATATTGGGGTGAACAGCTTTTTTCCGGAGGAGCCTTTTATTTTGGAGCAACTATTTTTACATTATTTATCCTGGGATTAGTTTTTATCAAAGATCCGATTAAATGGGCATTTTTGGCTGCCTCAGCATTGGGTATTATGTTATCCTGGAAATACAGTGAAATATTGCAATTTTTTATAAACCATTTCCCCTGGTTTAATAAGTTTCGTGATACTAAGATGATGCTTATCTTAGTGCAGATATCTTTTCCTTTGGTTGGCTTATTATTTTTAAAGGAGATATTTAACCGGCTAATAGATAAGAAAAAACTTCTTTATACCTTATTAATTATTAATGGCATATTTTTGTTATTCTATATCATGCCTGGAACATTCTTTGATTTTCTGAGTTCTGCAGAATCGGAGAATTTTAACAAACAACTTACCGCATATTCAAGTAATCCGGAATATCAGACGCAGTTTAATACATTTATTTCTGAACTTGAACATGCCCGCATGATCATTTTTAAGAAAGATGTTTTAAGAACCTTGTTTTTTTCACTGGTTGTAAGTGGATTAGTCTATTTCTTTGTAGCAGGTAAAGTAAAAAAGAATTATTTACTGGGAAGTTTAGGAGTGCTTATTTTATTGGATTTGTGGTTAGTAGATAAGCGTTATCTGAATAATGAAGAAATTGGTAGTGGTTATAAAATGTGGGTACAGAAACAGCAGTATAACAATCCTTACAGGGCTTCAGTTGCTGATAATTTTATATTAAACAATGAGCTGACTCAAAATCCTGATCTAAAGGCGAAAGTTGAAGAAGGTGTAAATCAGGCTCTGGCTAATGTTAAGCCGCAGGATGTAGAGGTCCAAAGAGAAAGGCTTACCTTCAGGGAGCTTGGCTTTGCTACTGATTACAGGGTTCTTATTTTGCCTGATCCGTTCAGCAATGGAGAAGTTTCATATTTCCACAAGTCGTTGGGTGGATACAATGGAGCAAAGCTTAAAAAATACCAGGAACTTATTGATTTTTATATCTCTGATGAAAATAGTTCCATTGTCAGTGCTTTGAGAGATAGTACAGTGACTCAGGGGAAGATAGATGCTTTGCTCAGGACCAGAATACCGGTTTTAAATATGTTGAATACCAAATATATTATTTATAATCCCGGTGCAGCTCCTTTTGTAAATTCAAATACGAATGGTAATTGTTGGTTGGTGAAGGATATTAAATATGTACAGAATGCCGATGAGGAAATGCTTTCCCTCGGAAAGGTTGATTTAAAGGCCACAGCTGTTGTTAATCAAAAATATAAGGATGAGATACAATCTTTTCAGTACGATTCTACAGCATCTATAAAATTACTGACATGCCTGCCTAATCATTTAGTGTATAAGAGTATTGCAAAATCGCCTCAATTTGTAGTATTTTCAGAGATATATTATCCGAAAGGTTGGGATGCTTATGTTGACGGCAAAAAAACAGCCTATTGTAGCGCTAACTATGTGCTGAGAGCAATGAGTGTACCTGCAGGAGAGCACTCTATTGAATTTCGATTTGAACCGAAATCGTATTATGTAGGTGAAAAGATTTCGATGGCAAGCTCCATTTTATTGATAATTATATTGATCGGAGCTTTATCGTGGGAAGTTTATTTGAAGATAAAAGCCTAGCCTAAGACTTAGATTCTAAAAGAAAAAATAAAAAGACATAAAATCATTGAGCATTATATCCTTCTTCTCTATGATTTTATGTCTTTAATTAGAAATCAGGTTATACAAATATAATTTGTGTTCCCTGTCCTCCGGCTA
>DATBXH010000190.1:0-4562 GCA_036514375.1 Bacteroidales bacterium
AAGGAAGGATGAGCAATACATGGAAATACATGAATGTAATTAAATCCAGTTTATTCGGTTCCAGAAGTTTGAGGAAGACTAATTCAATTAAAACAATGGTGAGGAAAATAAGACCAGCGACCACAATCTTGGTGGTTTTTAGTCCGAAAACAATGGGCAGTGTCCTGCGTCCGTATGCCATATCGCCCTCAAAGTCTTCCATATCCTTTACAAACTCACGTATTAAATTGACAATGAAAGCAAAAATGGCATAAGCACCACACCAGCCAAAAATGATCTTCAATAGCATTTTAAATGCTATCGGAAATTGTGCATACTTGGCATGAATAAGCGGCATTTCGTAAAGAGCAACCAATATGGGAACGCCAGCGATTAACAGCGAAACAAGAATGTTTCCTGTTACCAGTTGCCGTTTGTATGTGGTTGAATAAAACCAAAGTATCCCCATTACCAGGGGGAAAAGGAAGGTCATGGAGGTGATGCCAATTCGGAAGCTGACATAAAACGAAAGAAGAAGAGCAATGCCGTTGATGATAAAATAGCTGCGATACACCGTTGAAGCCTTGACGTATTTACCAATGACCACTTTGTCCGGGCGGTTAACAAGATCGGTTTTAACATCAAAATAATCATTAATCATATAGCCTGCGGCAGCTATCATGGCTACTACCAGTACAAGAATTACAAACAAAGTCAGTGGTAATTCCAGATTGATGTAATAATTGGTGAATATAGGCTGTATAATGCAATACCGTATCAAAACCATGGTTAAGGCCATGATTAGCAGATTGGGCAAGCGAATTAACTGAAGATAGTGTTTCATCTTCTTTGTATTACCAAATTAACGCTTCAGGATGCATCCATTTGTCCTGAACACGTAAAACCTGTTCAATAACATCGCGCACACAACCCTCGCCGCCCGGTTTGTGTGATACATAAAGCGAAATGTCTTTGATTTCAGAAACCGCATCGGCAGGACAGGTGGGGACCCCAACCCGTTTCATGATTTCATAATCAGGTAAATCATCCCCCATATAAAGAATTTCTTCCGGTTTGAGCTGGTTTCTTAAAAGGAAATCGTTAAAATCCTCAATTTTATTTTGCGATTTTAGATAAATATCTGTTATTCCCAGGTTTTTAAACCGAATGCGGACTGATTCGGAATTTCCGCCTGTGATAATAGCGATCGGATAGCCTTTTTTTACAGCATATTGCAAAGCAAAACCATCCTTGATGTTCATGGTGTGCAATAATTCACCTGAAGGATGTAGTAAAACATTATTTGAAAAAACCCCGTCAACGTCGAATGCAAATGCTTTTACGTTTCGCAATAACTCTTTAAAATTCAATTTCATAATTTAATCAGATGATCGTATTGTTGTGATGCATTTTAACAATACTGTTGGTGGCAAAGGTATACAAATTTTGCAAGTCGGGTTTTGAAGCAAGCATTTCAATATGTTTTTCAATGATCTCTTTGTTTAATCGTACTCCCGGTCCGGTCTGTACGGTGGAAGGATTGTCCGATTCAATTGCTTTCAGTGCTGTTTCGAGGATAATGGGTTTCAACACATCAAAGGTGAACCCTGAACTTTTAATGATCTCGCCGGCAAGAGCATAAAAATGGTTTACAAAATTATTGGCAAAAACACCTGACAGGTGCAGTTGTCGTCGTTGTCCGGAATCGGCTACATATACATTGGCTGCCAGCGATTCGGCAAGCATCTTTAAATTTGCCAGATCCTTTGACGAACTGGCCTCAATAAACAGAGGTACTTCATGAAATTTTACCGTACGCGATTTAGAGAATGTTTGTAACGGATACAATACGCCATAATGCTCTGCCTTATCCTTAAAGACATCGAGCGGGACACTGCCGGATGTATGCAGGGCCAACTGGCCAGAAAAAGGGATTTGGTTTATAATCTGCGGTAAAGCATTATCATTTAAAGCAAAGATGACTACATCAGAAGAATGGTCAAAATCGGAAGGATTCGTAATAGCCGTGGCATTTAGCCTGTTTGCAAGCCATTCTGCGGGACCGGAAGTTCGGCTATAAACCTGAATAATTCTGTAACCTGCTAATGTTAAAGCTTTGGCCAGATTCACAGCCAGGTTACCGGCGCCAAATAATGTTATCCTGGAAGGTTTCATTAAAAAATTGTTAGTTGATTGAGTTATGAAATATACCGTTAGTAATTAATTTGAAAGAGCTTTTGTGTAATTACCCGATGATTGTTGCTCTTATTTCGAACTCAGGTTATGAAATCAAAAAACCTCGCAAAAATAAAAAGAGATTGCAATAAATATGCAGTCTCTTTTATTTCTTTCCCATCGCTTTCACGGAAAATAAACTGTGCAATCTTTATTTTTTGAGTTTCATTAATTGCGCACACTTTTCATAATTTTCCGATTGTTCGAAATGAGCAATTAACTCGTTAATAAAATCAGGATCTTCATAATAAGGATGATTCTGGTCAAATTTAATATTACTTTCGACGGTAAGTTTAAAACAATCCTCCCGCGAAAGAGACCGGATCTTTTGTGCGTACGTAACTGCTGTCACATTTACGGTATTCTCTTCATCCAAAAGCTTTTTGTATTTATTTGTAAAGTTTACCAGCGTTACCTGCAAATTAATAAAATCATTATTCTCTGAGAGTAAATCCTTGCTAAGCTGATAACATTCATTCAGCTCTCTGGTTCGTTCTGCAGATAATGGCCGGTCCAGTACTTCTCTTATGTGACGTTCGTTTGATTTAATCGATTCCAGGTTTTTTACAACGTGCTTCCTCATCAATTCAATCAATTGCTGAAGTTGATCTTTCATAGGGGGTCCTCCTGGTTTTTAGTATTTGTAATGGATATTAAGGCATGGTAATTTTACTTTAAGAAAGTCTGTTTTCAAAAAGAAATTATTAACAGGACGCAGTAATTATTCCTTTGCAGAAGCGAGGCCATGGACTCTCCCGGATTTCCCATATATGTTAATAAAAAACGGGAGCCGAAAATCAGCCCCCGTCTCAATCAACCTAAACCCAATTAACCAATTAACCCTATTGTTGATTTTTTTCCTTCACTAGTTTACTACATTTTTCGTAATCTTCAAGTTCCTGGTAATAATGCAGCAACTTCTGGAAAAAATTATCGTCATTAAAAAAAGGATGATGCGTATCGAACGGAATAACACCGTTCACTGTCAGTTCAAAACAATCTTTTTCGCCGGTACATTCATAACCTGATAAAGAAGATTGTTCGTTCTCAAAGATATCAGAAGCATTATATTTCTCCAAAAAATTCGTCAATGTTAATTGAACATTAATAAAATCGTTGTTTTCAGCAAGTAAAATTTTATTAAGTGAATACTTTTCTTCAAGCTCGGCGGATCTTTCAGCAGAAACGGGCTTCTTAAGCAAATTCCGGATTTCTCTCTGATTGTTTTGGATTTCGATCAGGTTACTCTTTACCTTTTCCTTAAGTAACTCAATCGTCTTTTTTATCATCTCTCTCATAATCGCCTCCTTTCGTACTTCATTTGCTTTCTTATACGTAAAGGTTTAAAAAAAGTTAGATATTTTTTTATTGTCTAATTAAAATTTTTAATACTCTTACTAAACTACTAATTACAAATAGTTTAAGATTGTGACAAATGTCATGTTTTTACTCTTTTTTACTCGTTGAAATTACTTTCCTGTTACATAAAAAGCAGATTTCTTAAAATTAGTTGTTGATCAGGGCGTAAATATAAAATTAATCTTTTAAGAACAATTGAAAAGATAAAAATTTATTTTCATTAATAGCTAATTATGAGAGGAGTATTCCTCTAAACTTCCATTTAATACTGGCGTCCAGAGAGAGCTAATTCCACAAGAACCAGTATCAGTATTAAGTCTTTCTTCCTAGACCAATAATCGCTCATCGAACTGGAAAGTATTAACATTAATAACGCTACAGAAGCTGAATTGTTCATGCAGCGGGTTGAGGATAAAATTAAATTCCTGCTTTATAATAGCCGACGGGGCCTTAAGCAGCAGGTATTTTTTCTCCTTCAGGAACTGGGTGCCATACTGCTGGATAGCGGGTAAATATGTACAGGAATCCCAGCCTTTTTCCAAAATCTGGTCCGGAACGGTTAAGAGCGAAGCATTGTCCGGGACCTGGATGGTAATCATCACAAAATTATTGGTGAGTAATTTTGTGCTGGAGATATGTACGAGTGTTTCAAAAGCAGCTAGCGAACGATGCTGAGATGCATATACTACTCTGTTTCCTTTTTCGTGCCAGCGACCAGGGTATAACAACCCTCCCAAACCGTCAATTTCTGTGTGATCGGTCTTAGCAATCCTGAAAATTTCCATCTTACGCCATGAATCCGTGCTCGATTCTGCCGAGCTCTTCGGTTAAGTATTCGATGCCCGAGAACGTATCAAGGTACTCCTTGGGTTTGACATTGCCCAGGGCTATGTTGGAGGTATCCATCCATTCTTTAAAATTATCGATGCTTCCAAATAGCTGGCTCCCCTTGCCGTATAAGTTAGAGATCAAGAGTGCCTTTTCGCTGA
>DATBXH010000191.1:0-8656 GCA_036514375.1 Bacteroidales bacterium
GGTCGCTCCATTGGCGTAAAGTTTTTAAGAGAGGAACCCATGCTTCTATCCCGGCTTCTTGTAAACTATCTACCACTTTTTTTTCGTAGTGTGAACGGGTATAAATAGCAAACCAGCGATTTTCGGCTAAATGTGACATAAACCCAGCTTTTTCAGCTACTGTTGAAATTTTTTTATGTGCCGAAGATAACATTTCTGGTTTACATTTAAGGGGTATGATGAGGTAAATCATCATTCTTTCTGTTACGGTCTGGCTGATTGTCCTGTTTTTGAGCACTGAATTTCTGATGATTGTCAGAAACCAGTTTTAACTATTCCGATATCTTAAAAATTAGTGAATTTTGTTCGCTTATAAGGAGTTGCATGAGTAAAGGCAGACTTCTTTTTTTGTAAATTTTTTCCTGAGCTACGTCATAAATATAGGAGCTTTTATCAGATTTAAACGTTTTTGACAAGAGTTACACTTTTGTGGTTTAACGAGACCAATTTGACCGGAGAAAGACACCTTTTAGTGACAAACGATATTTTATTTGTTTGATTTACAGTAACATGAAGCCATTGATTGATTGACATTGGATAAAAGATTTGATAATTTAGCTTTCTAAATTGTAAGTAAAAACATGACTTTTAAAACGCTTGAAAATAAGCCTTTAATTATTACACAACCAGTTACTATACTAGAAGATATCAGGAGGATTCCGTCTGAGAAGATCGCGCCGGAGAATCCGGTATTTGCTGAGATAATTGAGGAAATTGGACAAGACGTTTACGATTATCTGGCAAGCTTTAAGCTCACTCACCAGGCTCATGTAATATATTTGTCGTCGGTACGGCATTATTTATATGGACTGGATGATATAAAGCTTGTCAAAACGGTTTTAAATTTCCGGTCGCTCAACAGAGTGTCCCATCTTTGGTTTTTTTTGGTTACCATCAACCATATTCTCCCCTTGAACGGATATTTCGCAGGTTGTTTTATGGATTACAACAGGCAGAAACAAAATACCCGGTCAACGAAGCATTCGGTTATCGGTTATATGCTGCTGATTATGTTTTCTTTTTTAAACAGGATTGTACCAAAGATACCTTTAATTAATAAGATTCAACTTTTACTCAACAAGGGAATGGTTAAATCTATGACAAAAGACGAAGCCCGGAACCTCCTCGAGAAGAATGGTTTTCTTGTGATTGACATGACAGAAATTGATGGTCTTACTTATTTTATAGCCCAGAAAATCAGTCATGGCAAAATGAAAACTTTTTCTTTGCTGACTCTCATCAACAGTTTTAAAACTAAATCACAGATTATTAATATTTAAGTTATATAAAAGTAAGAGATATGAAAATTTTTGAGACTCTTTATCGCCGTCAGATAATTCATTTCCTGAAACAGGGTAATCTGATCAATTATTTGCTTGGTGCCGTAGATATGATCCTGCTCTTCATTACGTTTGAGGCTTCGTTTTATATACTCAGTTCCGGTAGTGAAACTTATTTCTTTTACAACCCTAATTATTTGAATTTGTTCCTGTACATGATTCCGTTCTGGATCTTGGTATTGCATGTTTGCAAAATTGCCCAGATTCCGAGGACAAGCAGATACAGCCGTTTGTTTTTCGAGTACATACAGTTTACAGTGCTGAATGTGGCCATTCTTTATCTGTTCCATTTAATTCTGGGTTTGGAAATGGTAACCGGTAAGTTTATGATTACGTTTTCCGTCATCGGTTTGGTGGTGCTTTATTCCATGCGGATCTTCGAGTACAAGATATTGAAGCTGTACCGTGCCAGTGGTTACAATTTTATCAATGTGGTTTTAATTGCCGACGGATCGTCGGAATTATTTATCCAGGACCTGATCACTAAAAAGGAATGGGGTTATCGTATCTTAATGATTTTTTCCGATTCGAAACTTTTGAGAGCCAAATTTGGCGATAAGGTGAAGATTATGCCCGAAAGGTCAGTACTGACAATAAAGAACCTGCTTGAGTTCGACATTGTTGACGAAGTGTTGTTTTTGAAGCGCAGAAATACGCAGGAAGAAATTAAAACGATTATAAGGTCGTGCGAAGAGGTAGGCGTTGTATTTCGTCTGAAATCTCAAACATCGCCCATTGTTCTTACAAATGCTCATTTATCTCAGATTGGTGGAACTTCATTTCTTACATTTGTAAATATTCCTACCAATACGTTTGGTTTGGCGTTTAAAACAGTAATGGATACGTTCTTATCATTCTTTCTGGTTGTACTGCTGTCTCCGGCTATGTTGGCCATTGCCATTGCCATTATGATAACATCTCCGGGTCCGGTTATCTTTAAGCAGGCAAGGGTTGGTTTGCGTGGCCGTCAGTTCTATCTTTACAAATTCAGAACCATGGTGGTCAATGCCGAACAATTACGCAAGCAACTGGAATCGCAAAACGAAATGGATGGTCCGGTGTTCAAAATTAAGGGCGATCCGCGCATCACACCTATCGGAAAAATATTACGTAAAACGGGACTGGATGAACTTCCGCAATTATTTAATGTTTTAAAAGGAGAAATGTCGTTGATAGGGCCCAGGCCTCCATTACAAAGTGAAACCAGGCTTTATCAGCGGTGGCAGTTACGCCGGTTATCCGTGAAACCAGGTATCACTTGCTCCTGGCAGATTATACCCGACAGGAATAATATCAAGTTCGAGAACTGGATGAAACTGGATCTGGCTTATATCGATAACTGGTCACCGAGATTGGATTTTATGTTGTTGTTAAAAACCGTGCGCACTGTCATTTTTGGTACGGGAGCTTAATAATTATTTAATTTTTTGATGACCATAAGGTTGCGGACGGATTTAATCTGTTCGCAGCCTTATGTTGTAAATGAAGTCATATGAAGATACTCTATATTTCACTGGTCGATCATAAGAAAATTTCCAATTGGTCAGGCACTTACTATTACATTTCCAAGGCATTGGAGATGCAGCAAATGGAAATAGAGTATATCACGGATATTTTTCCTGAAATTCCTTTTACAGAACGAATAAAAAGAAAGTTCTATGCCACGGTTTTAGGCAAAACATATAATCACTTATTTACAAAAAAAGTGATCAGAAATTTAAGGAATCAGCTAAATCAGTTGGTGGAAAAAAGTAATGCCGATATCATCTTTTCGCCATCAAGCATTCCTATGGCTTTACTAAATACGACGAGGCCTAAGGTTGTTTACACCGATGCCTGTTTTGCCGCAATGATAAATTTTTATCCTGATTACATTAAACTACCTAACCGTTTTAAAAATAAGGGTAACGAATTGGAGCAGGGGGCTCTTAATAAATGTTCCCGGGTAATTTATTCTTCCAATTGGGCAGCCGAAGCAGCTATAAAGTTTTATAGCCTTGATCCGGCAAAAGTAAAAGTAATACCTTTTGGCGCCAATGTTGAAAATCTGGAAAATGAAGAGGATGTGAGAGCCAGAATCAACCAAAAGGATATCAACTGCTGCTGCAGATTATTATTTATTGGGGTCGATTGGGAACGCAAAGGCGGCAATGTTGCGCTTGAGGTTACTGAACAGTTGAACCGGCTTGGATTAAAAACAGAACTTTGGGTGGTTGGGTGCCTTCCTAAGATGAATGGCTCAATGCCCAACTTCGTTAAGCTCTATGGCTTTATTTCCAAAGAAAGTGACGAAGGAAAGAAGAAGATCGAACAATTGCTGAGTGAAGCTCATTTCCTGATAGTGCCTTCTCTCGCCGAAGCATATGGATTGGTTTTTTGCGAAGCCAATGCATACGGATTACCATGCATTTCAACCAATGTCGGTGGTATTCCTACCATTATTAAAGATGAAGTGAACGGCAAGTTATTTCCTCCGTTTGAACTGCCGCTGAATATTGCGCATTATATAATGGAAATCTATAACGATAAGGCGAAATACGAAAAATTGGCAATGTCTTCTTTTAATGAATACAAGGAAAGGTTGAACTGGAAAGTAGCAGGAGGTGGACTGAAAAATATATTTGAAGAATTGATCTAACCGATAAAATTAAATTATTAAAAATGTCATGAAACTGGGTTATGTTACAATCTATGACGCCCAAAATATCAGAAATTATTCGGGCACGGGGTACTATCTTGCAAAGTCGCTTGAAGATGTAGGAATCGAAGTTTTTTACATCGGAGGACTGAAACTTTACTCGCGTTGTATTTACAGAGCCAAAGAAAGATTGTACAAAAGGATCTTTAACAGGATATACATACCTGAAAGAAATCCGAGAGTTTTGAAACATTACGCAAAACAGATCTCTGAGAGGCTGAAAATTGAAAAAGCTGATGTTTTGCTCTCTCCGTCATCTATTCCTCTTACTTTGATGGATACCAAGATTCCTATGGTTATTTATCCCGATGCTATCTTTTCCGGGATGATAGACTTTTATTCCAATTTTACAAACTTATCGAAAGAAACAATTAAGGACGGACACTGGCAGGAACAGGAGATGCTGAATCGGGCTTCACTAGCGGTTTTTTCGTCGGAATGGGCAGCTAATACCGTTAAATCGAGTTACACAATTGATGAGTCGAAAATTAAAGTGCTGCCTTATGGAGCAAACATAGAATCGACCCGAAACGAAGAAGACATCGAAAGACTTTTGAATAAGAAAAAATCTTCGGTTTGTAAATTGTTGTTTATCGGTGTCGATTGGAAGAGGAAAGGAGGAAAAATTGCTTTGGGAGTCACTAATTTACTCAACAATGAGATGGGAATTCCCACGGAACTTATTATTGCCGGGTGCATTCCTCCTGATAGTGATAAATTGCCTCATTACGTTAAAACGTATGGGTTTATCGATAAGTCCTCTCAATCCGGAAAGAATCTGATCAACCGTTTAAATGAAGAAAGTCATTTTCTCATCCTGCCTTCCGAGGCAGATTGTACACCCATTGTATTTGCTGAAGCTAATTCATTTGGAATCCCTTGTATTACAAAGGATGTTGGTGGAATTTCATCTCTCATCACGAATGGTATGAATGGGATTGCTTTAAACGCAAAAGCAGGGATTGAAGAATATGCTAAGTTTATAAAGGATTCCTTTCAGAATTATGAGAATTATAGGGCACTAGCCATAACATCGTTCAGAGAATACCAGAATCGTTTGAATTGGTCCGTCACCGGGAACAAACTTAAGGAGATGTTAGCAGGGTTAGTGAAATAATTTTTGGGCTTTATGAAACACTCTTTAGCCTCAATTGTATTTATTTAAAAATCAGATATCTATCAATAGTATTAATAGATTAGACAACTTTTTTTTATCTTCAATTATTTTTTTAATTAAACTGTATTTATTTACATTTCTGACTGTTATATTTAATAGTCTGATAATTATAAAACTATCTGACAATTTTTTTATTTTTTTCCGGTAACAACTTTTTAATCACATCGTTTAAATCTGTACTTTTATCACCTGAAGTTTGTTGTTAGTCAAAGCGAGCATATTTTTGGCCATTCATGCGTTAGGGCTAAAAACGAAGAGGGTTAAAAGCAGCTTTTGAGGGTTTGGGAAAAACGATTTATTAACTAAATCTTTAGAATGATGTGGCTTGTTAAATTTATGTACCTCGATTATAAAAGATTGATTAAATTCATATTAGCGCTGATTTTTTTATTTGTAGCTTTCGATTTTTCGTCGAAGGCGCAGAATTATCCGGCACCTCCAAAATCTGTCCAGCATAAATTAACATTATCCGGGAGCTCAACGGCTATTAATGTTGATGCAAATAATGTTATTTCAAAAGCTTGCCGGGACAACATGGGGTCAGCCAATTTTCGTATCACCTGGGTAAACAATAGTGCCAGTTTTTTCAATACAACAGGCACCAGTTATATATTCAGCACTGTTTGTGAAAATCAATTGAAATCTTTAAACCTGCCTATGTCCCGTATTTATTTCACATATTATGAGGCGGGTGGATTACATAATGGTCTTGATATGCTGGCTGTTGTCTGCACTCGTAACAATATACCTCAGAACAAGATTATTATTTGTATCGAACATTATCAGGCAAATACTATCCTGGGTGTGCCTGTCTATCAGGATGCCATTAATTACGTAAAATCAAAAGGCTACGGATTTAAATATTGGGAAATTTCAAATGAACCTCAGTATGCCTGGGGCTCAGGTCTCGAAAATCCGGTTACTTATGCACAACATGTAAAGGATTGCTATGCTGCAATTAAGGCCATTGATTCTACCATGATCGTTGGTTGCGAAATTTGCCGCCGGAGCTGGTATACCGATCAGGTATTAAGTAATATTAATGGTCAGTCGGACTTTATTGCCGGTCACTGGTATGGTATAACCAATACCGATCAATATTCCACTTCTGATCTTATCCTTGCTGAAAACTTCAAGGACTTGGATTATATTTCCTATGAAAATCAGAACATTTTATCGAAGACAGGAAAACCAATACCGCAAATTGATACCGAATGGCGTTTGTTGGCCGATGGCACTGTAAACGGAGTTTCACTAACCGGCGAATGGAACGATAAATGCGGTAATATTGTTGGAACACTGCACCAGGCTGTACGAATGATTTATACGGTTCGTGACGGGTATACATTGGGTTCGAACTGTTGGCATACGGCTGGCAATCAGCCTGGCATATTAGTCCCCGGAGGATATAGCCAGAAGAGCGTTTTACTTGATGGTAAAACAACATATTTATATTGGCTCTATTATTATATGATTAATAATACCGGCGACTATGTAGTTGATTTCAACGGAACAGCTCCGAGTTATACAGGAAGTGCCATTCATAATGTGGATGATGGATCGTCAGGAAATTTAACCTATACCGGACCGTTAACCCCGCTTATGGTTACAAAAAGCAGTGATGGAACCAAGCTTTACATCACTGTAGTTAACGGATCGACGACACAAACAGTTCCTTTTACAGCAAAAATATCCAATTTTACACCTACCACCCAAAGTGCAGTGGTGATTACCGATACCGATGTAAATCAATCGTTTTATCAGAACGATAATTCAAGGTTTGTAAAAAGTTCCGTTGTTACGTATAGCGCAGGAACCGTAAGTTGTTCATTATCTCCTTTAAGTGCCACGATAATTACATTACAAAGTACAGGTACTCCTCCTCCGTTACCGGTAGCTCCGGTACTTTCTGCTCCTACAACGGGAGCTCAAAACCAGACGTTGACACCAACGTTAAGTTGGAATTCCGTGGAAGGTGTTGTCAATTACACACTTCAAGTATCAACTTCCTCAACATTTTCCAGTACAATAGTTAACAAGTCTGGGTTGACATCATTGAGCTATACTTTGTCCGGATTACAGAATAATACCAAATATTACTGGAGAGTGAGCGCTACAAATTCAACAGGTACAGGTCCCTGGTCCACCGTATGGGATTTTACCACGGTATCGGCTCCGGTTGTACCGGCTGCGCCGGTTCTTTCATCTCCTGCTACGGGAAGCTTAAATGTAGTATTGACACCATCCTTAAGCTGGAATGCTTCAACAGGGGCTGCCACCTACACCATACAAGTATCAACAGCTTCGGATTTTTCAACTACTGTTGTAAATAAGTCAGGTTTAACAACATTAAGCTATGCACTAACCGGACTTACGGATAATACCAAATATTATTGGAGGGTGAGTGCAACAAATGCAACAGGTACCAGCTCCTGGTCCACCGTATGGGATTTTACCACAGTGCAAAATGCAATACCCATACCGGCTGCTCCGGTTCTCTCAGCTCCGGCCACAGGATCTTCGAATCTCTCGTTAACTCCTGCACTGAGTTGGAGCACTTCGACAGGAGCTGCCTCTTATACCCTTCAGGTATCGGCATCTTCGGATTTTTCAACTACTGTGGTGAATAATTCAGGATTAACATCATTGACTTTTGTGACACCCGGGCTAACGTATAGTACAAAGTATTACTGGAGGGTGAGTGCAACAAATACCTCAGGCACCAGTCCCTGGTCTGTTACATGGAGTTTTACGACACTTGCAATGCCTTCAACTGAAATTGAACAGGTGATTAATTTGAATGCGGGATGGAATATTATATCATTCAATGTACAACCCGATGTAACCGATATGATGAGTATTGTGCAGCCTTTGATTTCATCCGGCGCATTGGTTAAGGTACAGGACGAAACAGGCAATTTTATTGTTAATACCGAGGACGGATGGTTCAATAATATGGGCAATATGGATGTGAGAATGGGATACAATATTAAAGTAAATTTCGATACACAGTTAACTGTAACAGGTACACCCGCTCAATCAAACATCGATATTCCTTTAAGCAATGGTTTTAATATTATCGGGTACCCAAAACAGAGGAGCATGGATGCCAAAACCGGCTTCCAGCCCCTGATAAATAACGGATCTTTGTTAAAGGTACAGGACCAGTCTGGCAACTTAATATTGAAACTCTCCAATAATAACTGGATCACCAGGATTGATTCACTAAGACCTGGTCAGGGATATTATGTGAATGTAAATGCGGATGCCTCTGTTAATTTTGGAGCAAACACCCAAAGCATGGTAGCTTTTTCAGGAACCAGCGCTAAAGATGGCATTTACTTTACAAAGTCTTTTACAGGAAATCCGTATAGTTCGATGGACTTTGTGATAAGGAATATT
>DATBXH010000192.1:0-4738 GCA_036514375.1 Bacteroidales bacterium
AACCCTTTATTTTTATCTGTCTCCCCGTACCGGCTTATCCGGAACGTTGGGGTATCCGTGACAGTATTATAAAAGGAGACCTCGCCCACCTTGTAAAAATAACGGCCAGACAAAACAAGGTTCAGCTAATTGATTTATACAAAACACTGAGCAATCATCCCGAATGGTTCCCCGATAAAATACACCCAAATATCGAAGGCGCAGGGAAAATGGCTGCCGTGATATCCAAGAAACTATTGAAATACAAAAAGAAAATAGTAGGACGAAAGAAGTAATGTCAATATCCGACAACTCTGGCAGAGTTTACTTTCATAGACAAAAAACAAGGATAATAAGCAAATGAAAACAAAATCCACAGGTTGAAGTCTGATAAGAAACTAATTCCAGACTCAAATCCAGTGACTTTAGGTAACGAAAAACTTAATTTTTATAGTGCCAAGATTATAAATTCTTTGCTTTGGAGCGCTCCTTGTAATAAGCACAAATCACATTCATTACACATTCCGGGCATTTGGGACCGGTAGGTCTGCAAATTTCCCGTCCTAAAAATGAGATTGCCATGCCGGCTTCATTCCATTGGTCCCGTGGAAGTACTTCCATTAATTGCTTCTCAATTTTTAAAGGGTCGGATCCTGTTGCAACACCTATCCTGGGTGCCACTCTTATCACATGCAGATCCACAATAATACCTTCCGCCTTGCCTCCTGTTTCACGAATAATGACGTTTGCGGATTTCCGGCCTATACCTGAAAGTTTTGTAAGTTCCTCTAACGTACCGGGAATTTTACTATCGTCGCTTATGGTTTGAGCTAATTTTACCAGCCAGTTCGATTTATTCCCAAAGTTACGGACCGTATCGATATATTGATGAAGGTCCTCCGGAGCCGCTTTCGCAAGCTGATTGACGGAAGGATAGGCTTCGAAAAATTTCGGAGCCAATTGGTTGATGTGCTTATCCGAATCCTGTGCCGAAAGGATAACCATAACCATCAATTGATACTTATTCTTGTAATCCAGCGGATGTTTCTTTTTTCCGTATTGTTTCAGTAAGGGTTCAAAATATTCCGGCCAATTAATTGCTGACATAATAGGTTATATTGATAATTGTTAGGTAAAATTATAACATATTTTCCAGTAAAGAGTTTAACAAGGCCTAACTTTTAAAAAGATCTGTAAGGTTTATACATCCTGCAGATCCTGAACCAAAAAAATAAAGCCTCCGGAAATTAAACTCCCGAAGGCTTCTTCTCACTTTTAAACACGGTCATTACTTCTTATCCTTCTTCTCAATAAAGTGTGCGATTACCAATGCTATCCCGCCAAACAGGAATACCATGGAGAAATAGGCAACCTCACTCTCAACTTTTGTTGTGACAGCCAGAATATTGGCAGCGAGTACGCCCAACCCGATACCTATAAAAAATATTCCGAATTTCAATGCTGAAAAAACAAATCCTTCGTCCTTGATTTCAGGCATATTGGTTCCTTTCTCCACCATGATAAGCCTTTCCTTACGCCGTACCAACAATTTAATGATGCCGTAAACAGCCAAACAAATTATCCCCAGAATTAAAAATGCTCCCATTGGTCCCATGTGTATAAATTTTAAGTATTTAAAAAATGTTTTTCATTTCATTTGACGCCTGCCCTTTTTATCCGGTTACAAAAAAATCGTAGATTTATTTTTGTAACCGCAGGCACATGAGCAGCGTCTAACCCACTATATGGAGTTTCGCGACGATACATATTATATAAATCAGGTTCTGCGTGGCAACGTAAATGCGTTCTCTTGTCTTGTTGATAAGCACAAAAGAATGGCATATACGCTGGCTTTGAAACTGGTTCGAATCCCTGAAGATGCGGAAGAAATTGCCCAGGATGCATTTGTAAAGGCTTACCAGTCGTTGAAAGACTTTAAAGGCGAAAGCAAATTCACCACCTGGTTGTACAAAATTATTTATCACACCTCTATTTCCAGGTTGCGAAAAAAACATCCGGACATCCTATCGATGGATGACGAACAAAATCGTAACTTTGATGTGCGCGAAACGGATCATTTCCTGTCTCAGCTATCGCAGGAAGAGCAGAATATGTTGGTTCGCAGTGCTATCGACAGGCTTCCGGACGAGGAGCGCGCTCTTATCACGCTGTATTATATGAATGAATGTCCGGTAAAAGAAATCGTTAGCATTACAGGCGACAGCGAGTCGAATGTTAAAATAAAGCTTTTCCGGGCTCGCAAAAAACTTTGGGAATTGCTGAAATACAGGTTTAAAGATCAAATTATTGAGCAGTATGAAGAAAAATGATAAAGTCATGGATAAACTGACTGCAAGCCGGATCAAAAATTTGGGAGTTGATGTACCTTCTCCTGATTTTACGTTAAAAGTGATGCAAACCGTTGTATCAATACAGCCTGCCTACGCAGTAAAGCAACGTAAATATTGGTGGGCATTGGTGTTTGTCCCGGTCATCATTGGTATTGCCTGGTATTCGATAATCTTTTTTAAATTAACCGGAGTTGTTTCCCAACTCTGGACCTTTGCCATTTCAGAGGGTCAGGGCATGGTTATGACTGTCATTTCATTATTTTCTCCGTTGAAGCATTTGGATCTGCCTCCTTTTCTGGTGGTTGGATTCATAGCCATACTCCTTTTACTCACCATCGAAGAACTTTTAAAGAGAGCCAAACAATCCTCATGATTTAAACAAATACCTGATAAAAGCTGCTTCGGCTACTGAAATTGGAAAGCCTGAGCGATATTTCGTGTTCATACTTCCATGACGCTCACATCCTCACCTTTAGGTTCTGTCCCGGATTTAATTCTTAAATTCTTACGGTTAACCATGAAAATACCGGCCAGAACAATAACCGCACCCGATACTTCCATCCATGTCAAATATTCTCCCAACACAGGAATGGAGAAGATGGCCGTAAAAACCGATTGACTTAAAAGGCTAACCGAGGCCGCTGTTGGTTTAATGTGCCCCAGTGCATAGTTGATGGCTAGCCAGCCTCCAAGTTGAGAAATCAATCCTAATCCGATCAACGCAAACCACGATTTCATGGCAAAACCTCCAAGTGGAGCTCCTGTTCCCACGCAAATCAGGAATAAAAACAACGAACTGGCGATCATCGAAACGGCAGTAAAGGATACCGTATCAAGCGAAACTCTTCCTTTCCTCACAGTCAGCAGATACGCCCCATAAAACAAACTTGCCGTAATGGCCAGCAGATTCCCGACACCTATTTTTGAATTAAAGACCTGATCGACGCCAACAATGATTATTACACCTATCAACGCCACCAGTGTACCGACCCAGAATATTCTGCCCGGTTTCTCTTTCAGGATGAAGATGGCGCCCAGTCCCACCCAAACAGGGGCCAGATTAGCCAGTAATGTTGATATAGCTGCTTTTGAATGTAAAATAGCGGTGTTCCACAGTCCAATGTCGCAGGCGAAAATCAACCCGCATATTGCCGCAATTTTAACCGAGTGCCAGTCCTTTAAAGGGCGTCGCCTGTAATACCAAAGAGGCAAAACACCGATGGTACCAATGAACATCCTGTAAAAACCTGAGCTTAACCCTCCAACATCGGCCAGCTTGACAAATATGGCCGACCATGCAATGCATAAAATACCAAAGAATAAAACTATATATTGAAACCAGCTATGTTGGGTAAACCGTGACATGAACTAAACAACTAATCAGATGAACCAATAAAGATAAAGATACATATTAAGAAAATGTTCAATAAATCAGGCTGCTATAAGTTGAAAACAATGGGTAAGACAAAGAAGACCGAAACAGGTTTTCCGTTAATGGTGCCAGGTTTCCATTTAGGCATAGTGGCAACAACCCTTATTGCTTCCTTATCCAAAAGCGGGTGAGCACTATGGAGTACGTTTATATTATCAATGCTCCCGTCCTTTTCGACAACAAATTTAAGTATCACCCTTCCTTTTATACCCTTCTCAGTGCACAGAGCAGGATAGTGAATGTTTGCGCTTAAATACTTCATTAAGTCATTGATACCTCCTCTAAATTCAGGCATTTCTCGTACCCAACATCTTGAACTATAATTGGTATGGACAATCCAATAGTCCTTACTGCACTGGTAATCATTTTTCTCTAAAATATTGTAATGAAGAGAATCGATATTAGCTGGTATTTCCAAATCCAAATCTGTTTCATTCGCAATCGTTTTACCATCTATCTTTAAAGGTTTCCATAATAAATTTTTTGACACCCAGTCATTTATAATCCTTTCCTTACTACTGTCTTTTGATTCGAGTTTAGTATTAATTTCGTAAGGTTTGCCGGTATCGTCAAATTTCAATTTAATATGGACTTCGTTGAGACTGTCTACATTTTTATTCAGAAAAGTTACTAATTGACCGGGATTCAAAATCCGGAGTGAGTCCATATACGGGTAATAAGAAGTGTCTCTTCCATCAACAGTAAAACATTTGGAATTCTGTAATTTGTCATTTTCATACATTTCAATTCTTTTGCTTTGACCTGAGGAGTAATAGGTTTTCAGAAAACCATTTCTTTTATTGGCAACATATTGACAGCACATAATGAGTTTGCCGTCCTGATCAAATTGTTTTTCTTCGCCTTGAACTTTCAGACTAATTAAAGGAACTATGAACTGTATTCCACCACTATGGTAATAATACGTCGTTACACGGCCTGAATCGGCAGGATATAATTCCCGAACGGCTTTCACATG
>DATBXH010000193.1:0-3491 GCA_036514375.1 Bacteroidales bacterium
AAATTTGCCATAGTTTTTGGATCAGAACTGGAGGGAATCTCTGATGAAATACGTGACCAGGCTGATGAACTCTTAACAATTCCGATGTATGGGTTTACGGAAAGTTTTAATATATCCGTGTCCGCAGCCATAATCCTGCATCATCTGATTGGCAAATTAAAGGCATCTCAACTGGATTGGCATCTGACAACCGATGAAAAATTATACCTAAAGCTGGAATGGCTTAAAGCTTCAGTTAAAAAACCAGACCTTTTGATTAAAAAATTCCATCAAACAACAGAACAAAATATGTTATAACTATTGTTAATTCTGAGGTAAACTTACTCAATAACAGGTTGATTATTTTTCCATTTGGAATTTCACTTGTGAAAAAAATATTTTATCTTTGACAAAGTCAACAAGAAGTATGATTAAGATGTTTTATTGTTAGATGAAAACAACCTAACATGAATTGTATTATAATAGACGACGACAAACTTTCCTGCAGGGTGATTGAAGAGTTTATAACTAAAACAGACACACTCACCCTCCTGAACACCTTTACCAATCCGGTAGACGCTATCAATGCTTTTCGTAATGATGCCGAAATCGATCTGGTATTTCTGGATATTGAAATGCCGGAAATGAGTGGCATCGATTTTCTTGATTCTCTGACAAGCGCCCCGCAGGTCATTATTATTTCCTCAAAGGAAAAATATGCCCTGAATGCCTTTGAATATGATGTTACCGATTATCTTCTGAAACCCATTCAGTATGGAAGGTTTTACAAAGCCATCTCCAAAGCATTGGTCCGTTATAAACAAGGAAAGTTTGACACCAAAGGCGACGAGATATTCATCAAGCATAATTCATCGCTTGTACGTTTGAAATACAACGATATCCTCTGGGTTGAGGCACTCGAAAACTATGTAATCGTAAATACGTTCAACGATAAATACACCATCCACTTTACCATGAAGGCAATTGAACAGAAATTGCCTACCAATAAATTTAGCAGGGTGCATCGTTCCTTTATCGTCAATACAAGCAGCATTAACATCATTGAAGATAATGCTATTGTTATCAAGACGCACGATGGAGCCAAGTCTATCCCGATTGGTAAATCGTACAAGGATAAACTGATGGACGATATTAATCTGATTATAAAATAATCTTTTTCAGATTAAATGCGGATTCATTACCAGCGACTGGTAACTCTTTTCTTTCTGGTCGTATCCCTTTCGGGAAAATCACAGCAAAACAATCTCGAATTATTCAGGAATATCGAGGACTCCTGCGTTTGGTATTATAAGCAATTATCCTCCGATTTGCCCGATTCGGATAATCTTGCCATCAATACAAGGCTGACCGATAAATTGGTTAGTTTGCTCAAAACTCCGGGATCTTTTGATTATCCTCTCGATTCGTTAAAATCGTTTGGCAGGATTTATGCACCTGACAAAAGTTTCCGTATCATTACCTGGAATGTGGCTTTGGGTAGTGGCGTGTTTCGTTATTATGGGTTCATTCAGGTTCCCTTTTCAAATTCATATAAAATATTCAGGCTTATCGACCGGAGTGACGAAGTTCCTGATCCTGAGAATTCGGTTCTTAGTGCCGGCAAATGGTACGGAGCTCTGTACTATAAAATGCTGAAAGAAAAAGTTGATAACCGCACCTATTACACGCTGCTGGCTCTCCAATATCATAATATGGCTATTACCAGAAAGATGGTTGAAATTCTTTACTTTGACGAATATGGGAATCCAGTTTTCGGTGCGCCAATTATTCAGGTAAATAAGAAGATGAAACACCGACTGGTATTTGTGTATTCTGCCTTATCTTCAGTAAATCTTAAGTACGATGAGAAACGAAAGATGATCATTTTTGATCATGTGGCACCTGCTGAACCTCAATATGCCGGCCAATACGAATATTATGGTCCTGATCTGACCTTTGACGGACTGGTTTTCAAAAAAGGATTCTGGATTTATACCCCCAATCTCGACCTCAGACAGTCATTTGATCCTTCACCTAAACACAAACCTATTCGCTGACGATTTGTCAGTAACTGTTCGTTGGCATGTCCTTTGTTCGGGGTGCATGCAAATATTAATGTTGAACTTTAAATATTAAGGAAAATGCAGAAAGGTCAGATAGGAGTTAGTTCAGAGAACATATTCCCGATTATCAAAAAGTTTCTTTATTCAGATCATGAAATTTTTCTACGAGAACTTATCTCTAACGGAATTGACGCCACCCAAAAGTTGAAAGCACTTGCTTCGGCAGGAGATTTTAAAGGCGAGCTGGGCGATCTTACCATTCGTATAACCCTCGACAAGAAGAAAAAGACCCTTACCGTATCAGACCGCGGTATTGGTATGACCGAGGAAGAAGTTGACAAATACATCAACCAGATTGCTTTCTCGAGTGCTGAGGAGTTTCTTACCAAATACAAAAACCAGCTGAGTACTATTATCGGACACTTTGGCCTTGGTTTTTATTCGGCTTTCATGGTTTCCGAACGGGTGGATGTAATTACCAAATCGTACAAGGAAGGTAGCAAAGCTGTGAAATGGAGCTGCGACGGAAGCCCTGAATATACGCTCGAAGAAACTGAAAAAGCAGAACGTGGCACTGACATTATTCTTCATATCGACAAGGAATCGGAGGAGTTTTCCGAAGAGCATCGTATTAGTGAGCTCCTGAAAAAATACTGCCGCTTCCTGCCTGTCGAAATAGCATTTGGCAAACAAAAAGAATGGAAAGACGGCAAAGAGACTGAGACAGACAAAGACAATATCATCAATGACACCAAGCCTCTCTGGACCCGTAAACCAGCCGATCTGAAGGACGAAGATTACAAGAAGTTTTACCGCGATCTTTACCCCATGGGCGACGAACAAATGTTCTACATTCACCTGAATGTTGATTATCCGTTCAACCTCACCGGTATTCTGTACTTTCCAAAGATCAAAACGAACATCGAGATACAAAAAAATAAGATACAGCTTTACTGCAACCAGGTATATGTAACCGACTCGGTGGAAGGCATTGTGCCTGACTTTCTGACGTTGTTGCACGGGGTGATCGATTCTCCGGATATTCCGCTTAACGTATCACGCAGTTACCTGCAAAGCGATTCGAATGTAAAAAAGATTTCGAGCCACATCACCAAAAAAGTGGCGGACCGTCTCGAGGAAATCTTTAAGAACGACCGGGCAGAATACGAGAAGAAATGGGATAGTCTCAAGCTCTTTATAGAATATGGTATGATTACCGAAGAAAAGTTTTACGAAAGGGCCGAGAAGTTTGCACTCTTTAAAAACACCGATGGTAAGTACTTTACGTTCGAAGAATACAAAAAACTTATCAAGGATACACAAACTGACAAGAACAAGTCGCTTGTTCACCTCTACTCCACCAACCCGGTTGATCAGCACAGCTTTGTAGATGCTGCCAAAGCCAAAGGTTATGATGTACTGGTAATGGACGGTCAGTTGGATGCACAC
>DATBXH010000194.1:0-2407 GCA_036514375.1 Bacteroidales bacterium
TGACCATTGCTGGTTAACATCGTCATAAACTGCGTCTTTTCCGCTTAATCCTTCTATAAATAACTGCTTGGGTACCCTGATTGCATCGTTGACAATGGAATCCCAGACTTGAATGTGATTACAAGCCATTATAAAATATGAGGAGTCATTTTGTACCGGGGCAGACTTTTGTTTTGCGGAGAAACTGGTCAGCCCTTCCATATCAATCGAGGTTGAAGGGGGCATTGCAGGACCTGATGCTGTGTCCCTGGATTTGTTACATCCGGTTAATACTACCAGGTAAAGTGTTATCAAATAAATTAATATAATAAACTTTATCCGTTTCATTTTAGAAGCTCGTCTCACCCCCCTTAAACGGAATTGGCAGATTAAGGTTTCAAAAGGAATACAGAAGGTTTTGATACAATTTGTATAAAACAAACCGGCCCTTTGGTGAGAAGTATTTCTCACCAAAGGGCCGGTACAACAATTCCTTTTAAGTCTGGATTATCTCCCGGGCCAATACTTTTTATGTAGCTTGGAGAAGTTTAGCTTCGAGTACATTTCTTTCGAATGAGGGATCATATCCTTTAAATCAGCAAACTTCTTAAATGCCGAAGCAGATTTTGTCATGGATGACTGAGGTAAACCCTGCAGGTCGTTCAAAGCTGCCTTTAAAAGGGGTTCGTTTGTGTCTCCCAGTGGTAATAAATTTGACAGATAACGTAGTTCGTCAACAACCACCTTTGGAGCAAAACCATTCGAATAATCCGACTTACCCTGGGAATTGAAAATCTTGAGAACAATTGGCTGCATGGCCCATTTATTATTAGGGTTCACAGTTCCAATTGCATCTATGACATCTGTAATTGTAATTGACCCTACATTTTTTCCAACCGTAGTATCTCCTACGGTTGTTACATTCAAATATGGTTTTAAGCCATTAATTACCAATTCGCTGGCCGAGGCTGTACTTTTACTCGTGATTACATATAACTGGTTAAGCCCGAGTGAAGTGATGGTTGTAGGAGATCCGGAAGCTGTAGCTCTGGCAATAGTATCGATAAAATGATCAATTAAATAACTGGCTCCGTAATATTTTATAATATCTGCCTGTACGGTTGAATTATATTGCGTTGTTGCAAATATGTCTGAGGAATTTGTACCGTATATCATGCTTGCCAGATAAATAGCCGACTGGACAGATCCTCCTCCATTATATCGCAGGTCCAGAATCAAATTTTGAACACTATTGGCTTTAAACTTCGCAAAAGCATTGTTGAGATCAACATCGAAATCAGGATAAAAACCGTTATAAACCAGGTACCCAATTTTATTACTATTGATGGTATACACAGTATCAAGGAATACCGGGTTTTCCTGTAATACAACCGGAACTATCGTAACTTGCTTTCCATTGGGTGTTATTGTATTATTAACAATAGTGGCAAGTCCAAGTTGGTAACTGGTTTGGTTAAAAAGCAGGGTCTGATAGTTTGAAACCGTAATTTGCTGACCATTAACAGTTGTAAAAATATCGCCACGCTTTAAGCCAGCTGCGCTTGCCGGTGAGTTTGGATAAATATATCTGATATAGCCAAACACGTTTGTACCCGCGCTGCCGTAAATAAGGAGCCCGAAATCAAATCCCATAGATTTGGTTATCCCTTGTAATTCACCCTCCAGGACAGTGTAATCGTCTACAATCCACGACCATTTATCACGTTTTGTGTAAAGTAAGTCGTTAAATAGCTTTTCGTGATCGGTGTATGTTTTTAAAAAAGCGTTGATGTTATTGGTGTCGTTTTGAAAATAGCTGTAAGATAACTTGGGGACACTATCTACCCAATAGTACCAGTAGTTTAAATTACCCCAAATGAACTTGTTAATTTCCAGCGTTACAGCCGGAGTCTCGGTGTTTGAAGGTGATGTATGATCCTTTTTGCAGTTGGTTACCAGAAAACTCAGCATAATAAATAACGCCGTTATTCTTAATGGATTGAATTTTTTCATAAGTAAAAGTGTTTTGGCTTTAAAAATACAAATAATTATTTTTGATGATACTAGTTTAGAAGTTTAAGACGCATGATATATAACAATTAATTATTCAAAAATGGCAAGAAGATATACCTTTTTTTTCATTTTTATTTGTTTAAGTCTGCTCCATAGCGAATGTGGCACGATGAAAACTCAACCTTCGTTCCGGATTAAAGAGGCCTGGTATCAATCCTGGATTGTAAATGAGCATGAAAAAGGAACGAACATTTATTTAGAGCTGAAAAACGTTCCCTCAGGAATGGAATTTGATTCCGTTATTTTCCGCAATGCGCAGTTGCCTGTTTTTTCGGAGAGAGGCGGTGATACCGTCAGGATTAAAAGCATCTTAAATATGGGAATACCTTTACTTCCCATTGATAAGAAAGTGGTT
>DATBXH010000195.1:0-8415 GCA_036514375.1 Bacteroidales bacterium
GGATATACTTCGATGCTCCCCTTTACTAATTCTCTTGTCACTTTGCCGCAAATATTTTTTTTAGTGCCGTCAATTATATCCTGCTTTGATGTACTTAAGCCTGCCTGATCATGATAAAATTCTATATTGTCAGCGTAAAAAGATCCGTACTTCTCAAGATTAAAGGAGCAATTGTTATAGGCGGCAAAAAATATACTATCAAGCTTGACAATGGTATCATATAACTCCTGATTGTCCGGTTTGTAGTTTTTAGTAACACGATAGATCATATTTTTTGACGGAGAACAACTTAGTAAAAAAAGAGTGCCTAAAACGAGAATCAATAGATCAAATCTAATCTGTTTCATACGACTTGTATTTTATATTAAGCGTTTTAATGATGGGTTATTTGCTTGCCACCAAAACGTTACATGCATGAAAAGAGATTGCCGTTTGCGGAACGATTCCCTGAACTTGCTGCGGGGGAAACCTTTTAATAACTGATGAGCCGGCAACCAAGGACAAAGGATGAGCTCAGCGTAGCTAATTTTTTGTATCACTTGCTAGTCGAAAATTATTTTTTCAATCCATAATTTTTGCTAAGTACTTTGTCGGAATAATCTTAGATCGATAAAATTTATCAATGATAGAATCATTTATAATTCTCAATTTAAGTTCGACATTTTCAATATTATAAAATCCAAAATTTGAATCTTTATGAAAGAATGTAACAGCATAAATACTCGAGTAAATTTGACCATTTTTAAACTCCACCGGATAAGTTTCTTTGTTTAAGTCTTTATATTCGGGAGCAAAATATTTAAAGATCCTTTTAATATCCTTTATTGAGGAAATATAATATCCGCACGGTTCACACTTGTAAGCAGTAAAATAGAAATTTTTGTAATGCTTTTTGTGATCAGTTGATTTACAATAGGGACATTCGATTATTTCAACATCATCATCGGAGGGAGTATTAAAAAAATCCAAAAAAACTGGTTTAAAAGGTGAGATAATGTTTGTAAGTTGAATTATCCTTAACAATTGACCAAATATTATGAATAAATAGAAGATCAGAAAATATCTAAAGTAGTCACTAAATATGATTGCATCAAATACACCATGCAATAAGCTTGAAATAATCAGTGCCCATACCATTATTGTATATGGTTTATTTTCTTTTTTGTATCTGTAGAAAGCATATCCAATTAAACAACTAAAAGAGATATGAGCTGGTGTGCTAATCAAGGCTCGAAATATCAATAAATACTCATTATTTCTGCCGGAATTAGCATATAAAAAATTTTCTATTATTGAAAATCCTAATGCAACGCATGAAATGTAGATAACTCCATCTGTAATTTCATTCATTTGCCTTTTAATAAATTGATAAGCAACGATCAATCCAACCAATTTAGAAAACTCTTCAACCGGGCCAATAATTGCAAACGAGCCAAAGATACTCCCGATGGTCTCAGAATCAATCCCAATAAAATGGATCATTATATAAATTCCTATAGCCAAAAAAAATGAAATAGTACCTCCAATTACAAAAGCTAATAGCATTGATATAATGGGTTCTTTTTCGTATAAATCGTAACTTCTGATCTTGAAGATCATCAATAAGCCAATAATGAGCGAAATGATTATGCTTATATAGTAAAAATTCATCATGGATTTCTGTCTTTTAATTTTCGCCTAACATTTGCATAACCGTACTTTACCAGTATCCCCTTTATATCGGTTACGATTTTTATCGTTCGTGCTTTGTTTATCATTGCTTTTTTCATAACTGTTAGTGTTGCATTGTAATGTCATTCGTTGTCAATCGGTTTTGCATCACAAGTTATAAAAAAGTTAAAATATGTGTGCAGTATCTTTCTGTTTTATCGTTTTGGGGCAATGGCAAACCGGGGATATCACATTTTCTCCGTTTTTGGCCCTTTTTTAAGGATCGCCGGTCTCTCTATGGCAGGTCAGGTCACGGTTATTAAACGGATTAAATGCCGCCGGGCACGAAATTATTACAATAAAATACATCATGACTATTTTCTTCAGGTGCGTTAACGAATAAGCACGCCCGAGCGGGGAGTAAAAATTATTTCTTTGTTAGTTTTGAAATCACTTTGTTTAGCCGTTGTTTTTGCGAATCTCTATCCATCTCTGAAATCCGTGATTGGATCAAAGCTACAAATTGATTTTGATTAGTCGGATTAATTGCAATCATCGATTTTTCTGCGTACATCGGCAATTGTTTTGATGGGCATTTCTTTAATTGCTCTATCAGCAATGGAAAAGTTGTCTCGGCGTAATCCGCAATGCTTGATAATTGTGCTAAAATACCAACACCGTGGTCAATGGTTATCACAGAACCTTTATCAATCGTAGAAATTATCGACGGCAACAGATCATGAACTCCTTTTGGATTTATCAATGAAACTGTATCCAAAGCAATCATTGAACCCCAAACCAACCGGTTGTTTTTCGATTTCAACAGCTCACCAAATTCCCTGCAATAGGGTGCAATCATATCGGCAGAGCCTCGTTCACCAATCTCGTAAAGAACTTTAATGCAATCGCTTTGCACGTTTTTATCCTTGTGCCGCAAATGATCAACAAGCTCTTTCACCCAATCATTTCGTTTTGATTGAATTATTTCGACAGCTAAATCCTGATTGGGTTTATCATCTCGCTGGTTTAAACTTGTTGCTATTAGATCAATTGCTTTCATTTTGTGTGTGTTTATTTCATGCCTGTGCCTGTTGACAACCGTTTATTTTTTAATCATTTTAAAATAGCATTATCTGTCATTGTTGTTTTTTAAGGCCATCTTAGCAACTGTTTATTTTATTTTTTCAAATACATAATTATGAAGATTTCTTTTTAAATAAATATATTTTTCAGAATTATAGAATTCAGGATTTTCATAGCCGATAGGAAATCCTTTTGCAATATAATCATCATTAACTTCAACGGTTAATTTGGTTAAAAATGGAAAAACATCGCCTTGCTTATTACTATTAATGTCGATGAATTTTACGATAGCATTTTTAGAAAAATCACAACTTGAGAGATTTAAACTTTTTATAGGTTTACCTTGATCTGATCTGAAATAAACAATATTATTTTTCACATCTGCCACTAATTGCCATTGTCCTGGTTTTATACTATCTAAAACATTGAAGGCATAAGCAACCGGAGTGTTAGTATTAGCAGAACTGTAATTCCTAATATAATAAGCTGCTTTGGAGAATCTATTATCCCAACTTTGAGCGTTTAAAGATAATATCTCATTACCTCCAAAAGGCTTAAATCTATACGCTTGTTTTAATTCATCCTGATATTTCCCGTTACATAAAACAGGAATTGGCATAGTCTTACCCGACGAAACACTAAACTTGCCATCAATTAATTCAATAGCAGCAGTATTTCCTTCTTTATCGCTAACAAAAAAATGGCTTCCCGGAAAGGTTGGCCACCAATCAATAACCGGAGTGTTCTTTAATCCTTCGATCACTTCATTGACCGTTGCGTAATTGTCCAGTTGATATTGTATCCATTGTGCCCAAAACATTTTTGGTTTCAAACTGTCTTTTGCCGAAAAAGTCCTATCCAAATATAATTCCACTATAAACAACCCTTTTTCATTTAACCCATAGCAGGGTAGATCGATTCCCAATAGATTAAAACTTATTGAACCGTACTTTGAAGTCCACTCCAATTCCTGTTCATTTGGCTTATTCTTCGAAACAAGATAATTCCAGCTCAGATTTTTTTTAATAACATCTCTTTTATTAATTACAACTATGCCTGGCATTGATTTCCAATTTTCATTAAATCCTACCAGACAGTAGTTTTCACCTTTCATTAAGAAGGCTGAACAACTAAATACAGCATTATTCCCAGCATTCAACAAAAAAATGCTGAAGACTATTCTTAAAAACAACTTAATTCGCGTTCTCATATTTCTATTGGTTTAATAGACTGTGAAGGAGTATTTTTAAATACCCGCTAATATTTAAATACCCGAAGTATTTAGCTTATATCTTGTTTTATACCTGTCAAAGTTTCGGTTATTTCCACTTCGGTTTATCCTTGCTCACTTCATAACAGTTAGCGTTGCAAGTAATGTTATTCTTTTTCAATGGGTTTTCGGTTCACAAGTTATAAAAAAGTAAGATTGGGTGTGTCATATCTTCTCGATACTTTTTATAAATGCAGGCAGCATTCCTACAGCAGCCCAGATACAAAAGAAAAAGCAGGAGGCTACGATGCCGTCCCCGAAAAATGGGTAAACTGTAACAAGTAATCAAAAAGGAAGCGGCTCGTTTACCGAATTTATTTCGTTTATTGCTGGGTTTCATAGACTTATTTTTTGCGCAAACTCGTTTTGGCGAAAACGGGCATGTTTTTTCATTTTTCGTCCCCGATATGGCGAAAACGAGCCCGTTTTTTTCTTTTTCGTTCTCGTTTTCGCGAGAACGGGGAGGATTTCGCCAAAACGAGGAGGATTTCGCTAAAACGAGTTTGCAGCGATTTTATTCTTCCCGGTTTTAATCCGGTTCTAATTGGGAATGATAACCTGTACAAATAGTTTGCCACCATGCGGCTTATGCATTCCTGACTATTTTTTTCGTTCCTTCCCCATCTTAAAATCTCCTCACCCTTGGTTCCTCAATTTGTTGATTCATTCATTCTTTCATTTCTTCATTCCTTATTCGTTTCCTCACCTCTTCTTTTGTTCTCCGTACTTTTTTACTTATTATTGTGCAATATTTAAAACTTAAACAGCAAGCCTCGTTATGAAGGATCTTAAAAGCGCTATTCGCACCGTACCGGATTTCCCTGTGAAAGATATTATGTTTCGCGATATTACAACATTGATGCAGGATCCCGAAGCGTTCCGCGAGGCGAACGATCGTTTTTATAACCGGTACAAAGATCAGCACATCGATAAAATAGTGGGTATCGATGCCCGCGGTTTTGTGTTTGGGGCAATCCTGGCTTACCGGCTTAATGTTGGTTTTGTGCCTGTACGCAAAAAAGGGAAACTGCCTTACAAAACCATCAGCGAAAAATATTCGTTGGAATACGGCACGGCTGAGGTAGAAATTCATGAAGATGCCATTAAAAAAGGTGAGCGCGTGGTGGTCATGGACGATCTTATTGCAACAGGCGGAACCGTTGCTGCTGCCATCAACCTGGTGGAAAAACTTGGCGGAGAGGTGGTGGAATGTGCTTTTGTGATAGAGCTTCCTGATTTAAAGGGCAGGGAACTGATCAGAAATTACAAGATATTTACACTGGTGGAATTTGAAGGGGACTAGGAAACCGGAAGGTATATTACCTTCTGGTCCGGATTATTTATGCAGGTTGGAACCTGCGGAATATATCCGGCAGAGGTAGGAACCTCTACCAAACATGGTTAGCATATTGCCCTTAGGTGAATGAATGATAATCCAAACACGATTCTTCCCGTAATTTAATTCTAATTTATACCGGATTTATATCTTTTTGGCACTTAAATTGTAGATATCTTTTTCCAACCTTCTTAGTTTATTTTATCATCATATCTTTAGTGATATGTGTTGTCTGTATGCTGAAGATACTTTAGCAAAAGCAGTATTATCATAAAAATTCTTAATAAATTTTCAACGAATGGTTACAGGATAAACAATAAATGTAACGTAATTGTCTTTTAATTGCCAGGCAAGGCATTCGTTGGCTCACTAAGATTGGATACAATATGTTAAAACTTAAGTTGGTTCTATCGTCCAGGCGAAATTCTTTTATTCACTTCGTCCTTCTTTCATTGATTTTATTGTTTCTGCATGAATCGGGGAATGAAGCTCAAACCCGCAGGAAGCAAACTATCGTCAGAGGTGTGGTGGTTGATTCCGTAACAAATGAACCACTCTCTTTCGTGAGTATTTCGTTTAGCCCGTTATTTAAAACCGGAGCTGTTACGGATGATGAAGGCCAGTTTAGAATTGTATCGGGTGATTCGGTGGATGCTATCCGGGTCTCCATTTTGGGATACCAAACCGTTCTTTTTCCGGTGGATCAGGGCAAGAGTCAATACGTCAACATAAAGCTTCATCCTGCTGCGGAACAATTGAACGCGGTGGAGATTGTATCCAGACGCAGACGTTACAGGAATAAGGATAATCCTGCGGTTGCTCTTATCCAAAGGGTAATAGAAAATAAGGATAAAAACCGGCCTGAGAATTCCGATTATCTTCAATACCAAAGATATCAGAAAACCGTGTTTTCATTCGATAATGTGAAGGATGCGCTGAAGAACAACAAGCTTCTGCAGCCATTCCGGTTTGTTTTTGAAAATGTAGATACCACCATTGTGCCAAAACGACAGTTGATACCTGTATTTTTAAAGGAAACGAATTCCGATTTTTATTTCCGGAAAAAGCCTTATTTCACGAAAGAACTAATAGAAGGAGAGAAGATTGTGCGTTTTGACGAATACGTGAACCGGCGTTCAGTGTCCGAATCATTAAATTATCTCTACCAGGATATCAATATTTACGATAATAACATCAATTTTCTTACCAATCAGTTTTTGAGTCCTATTGCCACATTGGCGCCAACGTTTTATAAATTTTTTATTAAGGACACCAGTCTTGTTGAAGGGATCAAATGTATCCGGTTGAATTTTGAACCACGCAATAAAACCGATCTGTTGTTCCAGGGCGATATGTATATTACCATGGATAGTTCCTATGCAGTAAAGAAAATAGATATGACGGTAAACAAATCGATTAACCTGAACTGGGTAAGAAGCATATCGATTGTGCAGGAGTTTGAAAAGGCCGACACTGCTGGTTGGCGTCTCTCAGTTGATCAAATAGGCGGAGATTTCGGTATTACACAGGGATCGGTTGGAATTTACGGGCAACGGATATGTAGCTACAGCCATTATAAAACTGATTATAATGCCGGCGATACGGTTTACAGAGGATTGGCCCAGGTTTATCTGCCAAACTCCGAAAGCCACAACGAAGATTATTGGCAGGAACACAGGCGTCCTCCGTTACGGAAGTCTGAACAAAATATCTATGTCCTTATGGATAGTCTGAAACACGTCCGCCAGTTTCGCAACGATATGCTGGTCATTAATACCATCGGTGCCGATTTTATAAAAGCAGGATGGGTTGAGTTTGGTCCTTTTTCTACGTTTTATAGTTATAATCCGGTGGAAGGTTCGCGTGTTAAGTTTGGAGGGCGAACAACCCCACTATTCAGCAAAAAGATATTTTTTGACGGATATATGGCTTACGGTGCGAAAGACGAAGCTTTTAAATCGGAGTTTGGTATTAATTATTCCCTTACCAACAGAACAATTTACCAATTTCCGGTAAAATCAATAAAAGCCAGTTACCAGTACGATACGGAAATTCCCGGACAGAGCCTTTCGTTTGCCCAGCCCGATAATTTTTTGTTATCGATAAAACGTGGTACCAACGATAAAATGTATTATAACCGGACTTACCGTCTGGAACATTTAAACGAATTTACCAACCACTTTTCGTACGATGTGGCTTATACCTATAGTAGCCGGATTCCTGCCGGAAATCTTTATTTTAATAATGTTAACTATGCACAATATATCAATACCATCCGGAATATTGATGTGTCGCAGATGAGTCTTCTGCTTCGCTATGCGCCACACGAAAGGTTTTTCCAGGGAAGCCTGTACCGTACGCCGTTTACAAATAAATATCCGGTTATTCAGTTACAGTTTGCAGCTTCCTCCAAACTTATCGGTAGCAGCTACAATTTCCAGACGCTGGATATGGATATCAGCAAACGGTTCTATCTATCGGTATTAGGTTATACCGATGTTACACTCGAAGGTGGCAAAGTGTTTGGCCGTGTTCCTTATCCTTTGCTCGATATTCACAGAGCTAACCAGACATATTCCTACCAGGCTTCGTCGTACAACCTGATGAATTTCCTGGAATTTGTAAGCGATGAATATGCAGCTATTAATATCGATCATAATTTTAATGGATTTTTCTTTAACAAAATACCTTTATTTAAGAAACTTAATTTCAGGGAACTGCTCACATTCAAAGCCCTTTACGGTGGGTTAAGCAAAACAAATAATCCTGCTTATCATCCGGATCTGTTTCAGTTCCCCACCGATAACCTTGGTGTTCCTTTAACCTATACCCTCGAAAAGATGCCATATATGGAGGCTGGCGTGGGAGTTTCCAATATATTCCGATTTCTCAGGATAGAGTATGTGCAGCGTTTAACCTATTTAAACCATCCGGATATTTCAAAATCAGGGATCAGGCTAGGGTTTAAGTTTGACTTTTAGATTTTTTACCATACCTAAATTTAGGTATCCAATATACCATATCATCGGTATTTTCAACCAATCCAACAGGTTGCATCTTTGTAACACGGGGACGT
>DATBXH010000196.1:0-2682 GCA_036514375.1 Bacteroidales bacterium
GCACAGGGTGGTAAACCGGAATGGTTTATTGACCGGCAAGGTTCATTTCGGCGGTTCAAACGTTATGCAGCAGCTTTTGGAAAATGAAGGTATCCGCGTAGAGGAGGATAAGGTCGTGGATTTCAAAAAAATATTCTGGGATCCGTCTAAGGAATTGAACATCATCGCTGATTAATAGTTTATATTTGAAGAAATTTAAATCAATATATTTTTATGGGTTTTACCGTCGACCAGGTTATTAGTGCATTATCGCAGGTATCACATCCGGCATATAGTAACGATATAGTTTCGCTCAATTTGGTGAGCGATGTAATGATTGAAGGGAATAAAGTTGGTTTTACGCTTACCTTTCCAAAATCAAATGATCCGCTGATCAGTTCCATTCAAAAGGCTTGTAAGGTTTCGTTGCAAACTCATTTGGGAGCTGAGGTTGAAATTGGAGAAATAAAAATAGATAGTATCCAGAAGATTGAACCAAAGGAGAATTCACTTGCAAGGGTTAAGAATATTATTGCCGTTGCTTCGGGTAAAGGTGGTGTGGGAAAATCAACTGTTGCCGTTAACCTGGCTGTAGCCCTGGCACAACTGGGATATAAGGTGGGGCTGGTGGATGCGGATGTATATGGTCCCTCCATTCCCAAGATGTTTCGGGTGGAAGAGGCCAAACCCGAATTACGCCAGGGGAAGACACAGGATTATATCGTACCGGTTGAGAAATATGGTGTAAAGCTCCTTTCTGTTGGTTTTTTTGTTGATCCTAATGATGCGTTGGTTTGGCGTGGTCCAATGGCTACCAGTGCCTTGAAACAACTGATAAATCAGGGAGACTGGGGTGAACTCGATTTTCTGATGTTAGATATGCCTCCGGGCACAGGCGACGTTCATCTCACCATTGTACAGGAGATGTCTGTCACCGGGGCAGTCATTGTAAGCACACCACAGAAAGTGGCATTGGTAGATGCTGTTAAAGGCATCAATATGTTTCGTGGGGAAAAAATTAATGTGCCAATCCTTGGCCTGGTCGAAAACATGGCCTGGTTTACTCCGGAGGAGCTTCCGGGGAATAAATATTACCTGTTTGGTAAAGAAGGCTGCAAACAATTAGCCGAAGAAATGGACGTTCCATTATTAGGTCAGATACCCATTGTTCAAAGCATTTGCGAAGGCGGCGACCAGGGTTCTCCTTCTGCATTAGACAGTCATTCTATGATCGGAACAGCTTTTAAGGATCTTGCGCAGAAGATGGTCGCTGAGGTTGATAAACGGAATGCCGTGCTTGATCCTACCCGTAGAGTGGAAATCATAAGGGGGAGATAAAACAAGACTTGTAAGATCAGGATTGATCATATTTTTAGTAACTTTAAGTTCATTCTGGAAAATAAGTACAATAGCTTAATTTATGGAGAAAAGCGATTTATGGAAACGGGTAAATGATACCATTGATCATTTGCGGCCTTATCTTCAGTCGGATGGTGGAGATATTGAAGTTATTGACATTACTGACGAAAATGTTGTAAAAGTGAGACTCCAGGGAGCATGTGAAAATTGTCAGTTCAGCGAACAGACCTTACGGGCGGGTGTGGCTGAGGCACTGCGAAAGGATGCTCCTGAGATCAAAGAAGTAATTACTGTTTAGTCAGCGTGCTAAAACATACAAACTGAACCGGCATATCGTAAGGATATGTCGGTTTTTGTTTTTTCATCGTTTGAAATTGAAGGATAATAAATAAATTTATCCTCTTAAAATAAATTGTATAATTTTAAGTTATTCATTAGAATCAAGTAAAATCAGGTGAATCGTACTTTAATTTTCATTCTTTGCGTTGTTTATTCTGTCGTAATCTCGTGCTCCACACAAAAGAACACGATGATTTCGCGTTCCTATCACAACCTCACAGCCCATTATAATGTACTATTCAATGGTTCGGAGGGTTTTAAGAAAGGAATGAAAAAGGTGGACGAATCATTTAAGGATGATTATTCGCGTGTTTTACCTCTTTTTAAATACGGAAATAAGGATGTAGCCTCTAGTATAGGACCAGAGATGGATTTAGCCATCAAAAAAGCATCCAAAATGATTACCCTCCATTCGATTAAAGCAAAGCCTGCTGTGAAGAAGGGGAGGAGAATGACCCCCGAAGAGAAAGAGTTTTACAATAAAAATGAATATAACAGATGGGTGGACGATGCTTATCTTCTCATTGGCAAAGCGCACCTGTATAAACAGGATTACCCGAACGCGGTTGAAACATTTAAATATATTATCCGCGAGTTTCCTAAAGAACTATCGAGATACCAGGCGCAGATCTGGCTTGCACGTACCTATTCTCAAATGAAGGAGTACCGTGATGCGGAAAATATTATTACCACAATCGAAGGCGATAAAAAATTTCCAAAGAAGTATAAGTTGGATTTATATACCACCAGGGCCGATTTTCATTTAAAGCAGGAGCAATACCAGTCGGCTGTTAAGTATCTTGAAAAGGCGCTGGAATTGGTTCACCGGAAAAAAATAAAGGTAAGGTACATGTTTATTCTGGCGCAGTTATACATCCAAACCGGAAATGAAGACAAAGCAGCTGATATGTTCAGCCGGGTTATTAAAAAGAACCCTCCTTACGAGATGACATTTAATGCACGAATTAATCTTGCCGGATCTGCACAGGCAGGGTCTAAGTCGAA
>DATBXH010000197.1:0-5154 GCA_036514375.1 Bacteroidales bacterium
CCGCCAATGCCAGGCTAACACCAAACTTATCAATGAAATACAATGCTGCTATATTATCGATGGTAATTTCCAAACCGAAGGAACATCCATAAATAAGAAACAGAATCCAAACCCTGTAATCCGTCAGGACGGTCTTTAGATCAATCTTCTTCTCATTCCCCTGAGCCTTTACTTTGGTTTTAAGTTCAAGGATATTACCTTCGGGTGTATCCTGTGTAAACCGATAGTACAGAATTCCCATCAACAGCATAAGCGCTCCGGGAATAATCATGCTATAACGCCAGGCTAAATGCGGAGATACTCCCCAACCAATAAAGAACGCGAAGAACAAGGGCATGATGATTTGAGCTAATCCCCCACCTAAATTCCCCCAGCCCGCTGCAATGGCATTGGCCGAACCTACAACTTTGGGGGCAAACATGGAAGATGTGTGATATTGTGTGATCACAAACGAAGCTCCGATAATTCCAATTGAAAGGCGAAATACAAGAAACGTTTCATAACTGTGTGCAAAACCTATGCAAATAACCGGAATCGCTCCCAATAATAACAACCCTGTGTAGGTAAGCCGTGGCCCGATTTTATCGCAGAGCCAACCAACCAGAATCCGGCCAAACATGGTAATTGAAACAGATGCGATGATGATATTGCCAATCTGCGATTTTGTCAAGTGAAACTCTTCCCTTACAACTGCCATCAGCGGCGCTATAGCAAACCAGGCAAAGAAACACACCAGAAACGACATCCATGTAATATGAAAAGTTCGCATATGTGGCGCCTCCATGCTAAAGAGCCTGATCCTCTCCGACTTTTCTCCAACAAAAACCTTCCTCATATTCTCAAATTTTAGGGGCTAATTTCTATACTTTATTTTTGGTAAAATTACTTATAATGTATTTATGCCCCCTTAAAATGAAATATAAATTAAATTCAAATATAGTTTTAATTCAATATACCCCTATAAATTTCGATACAACTTTGTAAAACTGCTACTATTTTACCTTTGACCCATAGGAAAGCTCAAAAATCAGTTGGTCATTTGAATTCAATGGATGATTCTAGGAATAAAATGATGATGAAAACAAGATATGAGAAAGTATTAGTCGGATTGGTCGGTACCTCAAATATAAATTAGGTATAAATAAATAAGCAAATATTGAAATTATAATAGCAACGAATCAAATTCAGACATAAAAGGTAAAGGATAATCAAATTCCGGCCTATGCAAAAATTCTGTTATTGATTGCCCCAGTAAACTATGGTCAGCTCTAATTAACTATAAAATTAGAACCTTTCCCGAATCTGTAATCAAAGCGTCCATAGGATACTTCATTGATGCCGCTAACGGGATCATTAAAGGTAAACCCAAATGTTCCGGAAAGTATGGCCTGAGTTAATGAATCTCGCATGGCTACATTTTTAATGTAAAGTTGCCCAGAGATTCCTGTTTCCGGGCAACCGGTACTATAATAGCCACTTTCATAGGGAGGGCAGTAATTCCGATGACAAACTCCTGAAGACTTCTTTCCATCCAAAAATATCTTTTTATTATTGAGGAGCTGCAAATCTTCAAAACGATATATGCTCAACCCTGATAAACGAAATTCTATGTACCGATAAACCGATGAATTTCCCTCAAATAAAATGGTAAGGCTATCTTTGGCAGTAAACAACGTAATATAAGGCTGATCACCAACAGACATAAAGTCAACACTTACAACAGATTTCCATATCTTCTCATTGATAAATGCACCAGCAGCATCATTCCCTTCTTCCGTATATTTTGGGAGTCGCGGATCTATGGGATCCGGAATAAACTCTCCCCCGCAACTGCCAAGTAATACCAAAAGAAGAACCAAAAATATTCTATTTGCGACTTTCATCCTGGTAAATGTTAAGTTTTATCCCAACCGATAAACATGTATTTTTAAGATCATGAATTTTGCCGGTGAAATTCCCAAGTTTATCAAATGTATAATAATCAAGCATAGGGACGAGTCCATAGATAACCCTGGAATATATGCTCAGCCTCCGCTTGTCGAAAAAAGTAAGTCCCAGGATAAGTCCAACGTCATTACGGTTGTAAGTATGAGTTCCGTCTTCAACACTTGTGCTGATTAATCTGCTATACTCGATCCCTGAATTTATTGTAACATACTTTTCCGGAGCATAGCTCAGGAGAACAGGCAGGGAAACATAATTAAACCGGAATTCATAAGTTTTATCCAGATGTTGTTGGTACCCTTTCCGATTAAACATCAACTCGTTTTGAATCGAAAACTTTGACCAGTTTTTAATAGGATAGTACCGGAATGAAATCCCATAATGACCTGTAAAAACAGCTTTTTCATTCTCCAATAAATGATTATTCCGGACATTACTATAATTAACTCCGCCCATGATTGAGATCTGAGCCGATGCTTTGATATAAAGCATTACAACCAAACCAGTGAAGGAGATTATACGTTTCAATTTAAATTCAATTTGTCAAACCAACTTCATTTTATTGTATTCCGATAATGCTGCTGATGATGGTCCGGCAGTTATCTATTCAGCCATTTTATCAATCCCTACATAGTATAAATCGAATCCACCTTTGCCTCCGGGCCGGTTCGATGAAAAAATCATAAAGTTATTTGTAAATTCATCACCATATGTTTTTACGATCGGCCGGTATTCATCATATGGAGTATTTATCTTATTGCCAAAATTTACAGGAGACGACCATTTCCCATCTTTAAAAACAGCATAATACAGGTCGAATCCGCCATAACCGCCTGGTCTGTTTGATGCAAATACCAGAAGGTTTCCTAATATATAAGGGCATTTATCATCATAATCTGATGATAAATCAGCGTCTTTTGTTATCGTTCTGGGCGTCGGATCTCCCAATAAGGTAAGTAGGTCGCCTTGTTTGTTCAGATCTGCTTTAAAAATATCAAAATTACCGTCGCGATTCGAACAGAAATAAATATACGCACTGTCTTCCGTTAAAGTGGGGTACGCATCATCTGCGGCCGAATTAAGAAACGCGATATTCTGAGGTGCGGTATAGCTTTCGCCTGTTACATTCTGAGTAAATTTTATATCCAGGTTCCCCGATTCGTTGGAAGCATACAATAATATATAATTTTGATACCCATAATAACCATTCCCAATTTTTTCAACCCTGACACTTTTCGGTATCAAATAAGGACCCAACTCATCGGAGGAAGTATTTATAATACTTACAGCAGTATTTAAATTTGAATTGACAGTGGCTATATCCATGTTTCCATTGGTATTTTCCTCAACACTGATTTTGCCATCCGACCTGGTCATTATAACATCCAGAAGTTTATAAACAATATCGAAATTTCCGCCATTACTACCACGATTGGAAGAAAAGCATAACGGTGCTGTTCCTCCTAAAATGGGAGACGTAGAATTATAATCATCGTACATGGAGTTTATATTTCCCATATTAACAGGTATGTCGGGGAAAGTTCCCTGGTTATACCGATGTTCAAACGGATCATGGCAGTATGGCAATAGAATAATGCCTGTCAGTATTATAATTAGCCTGGTGTTTTTCTTCATCATTATTGGTTACATTAGCTTTAGTTAATATTTATATACCTATATACCGTTTTCGATGTTCACTTGTTGTTACCAGCTTCTGAAATTATTAAAATCAAGGTTGTTAACCAAATGATTCGCCTGTGGAGTTGCTCTTTGTCTATAATTTATTTCTCCATTACTTCATTTTTCAAGAAAGACAGGTGATGTTGTATGATTGCCCAAACTATAAGCATATCAATCCCTGAAACCTTGTCCAAGAACCACTCTAATCAAAGGATCAACATAAACCGTAATGGGACCGAGCAACTCATCGTCCCTGGTGTTAAATATAACCATATAAGCGCTTTCTCCATTATAGGTTGATAGCTCAACTTTTGCTTTTTTCCAATCGATCGTAACCGTCGATTTTTCCTGGGTGCTTAATGAATTCCAGGCAATTTCCCTTATCTGTGCGTACGCATCCGAATGATCATCCTTTTTACAGGTTGAAATAAAAAGAATTGAGGTCAGTAATACAATGATTATATTTTTCATCGTCTGTTAGTTTTGGTATTAACTATTGGTCAGATGCAATAACAATCAAATGGTTGCGTTGTTGGAAACAGCCTCGCAGACAAAAGGGATAAATGTAAATCAATGGACAATTATCAATATGCTAATGTGACAATGTGCTAATGAGGGAGGGCAATTAATGAATGATGAAGTAAGGACTGTGGGCAATTATCAATTAACAACTATCAATTAATGGGGTTGTGTGGGTGCGGATTCTCTGTCATCTTTTTGTCGGCTCATAGTAAAGCGTTACTGCGCCACAACCAAAGGTTTTTGTCTTTATAAGTTTAAGATTCATTTTATCGTTTATGTTCTTAAATAATGGCAAACCTTTTCCTGCGACAACCGGGTGAACACAGAGCTGGTATTCATCTATTAAATTAAGATTCGTGCATGATACAATTAAACCCGGGCTGCCAACTAAAATATCTTTACTCCCGCCATTGGGGGATTGCCTGAGTGCTAAAACTTCTTCTTCAATGCTTCCCTTTGCTATCGTCGTATTTCTCCACCCAACATTTTTAAGTGTGCGGGAAAAAACAATTTTGGAAATGTTGTCAATGGTTACTGCAAATTCGTCCGAAGGTTTGCTACTGGTAGGATTTTTTACCACCGTTTCCCAATATTCCATAAGCTGGTATGTTATCCTTCCGAATAAAATGGTGCCGGCACCACTTAACAGCTCCGTGTAATGCTGAAGTATTTCATCATCTGCAATCGCTGATGTATGGTCGCAAAACCCATCGAGTGTCATATTGATTGCTGCAATAAGTTTTCTCATACTGTGTTGTTTTAATCAATGGTCAATTTTCATTTCGGCCGGTTGAAGCTTGCAGATTCATGTCTTGTCCTTCATTTTCGTTACACCATCCGGCCATCGCTTTCGTTAAAAAGCACCGGATACACAAACTTCTGGAGCAATCCGCGGAGGTTGCGCCCATCATGTGGCTGTTGCTTATACGCTGTTAACAGGTCGTCGGGTAATCGATCGTCAATCTGCGGGTTTCGTTCCCTGATGCCGGGTTGATTCTTAATGGCCGT
>DATBXH010000198.1:0-2405 GCA_036514375.1 Bacteroidales bacterium
AATTGCCGAACAAAGTCGAAATAATGATAAAAACAACAGCCTTTTTGTACTTATAATTACTCATTACGTATCGTTATTATTGAAAATGTATTTGACAACTTACTATTTATATTTTAATGAACTGATTTTAACCGGACCAAACAAGCCGGAAGGCTGTAACTGACTGTCGGGTTTGTAAGGATTTACAGGACACCAGGTCTTCCTTTGGTTTTCAGGTAATTTACTATCACCTATCAACCGGTTTATCCAGGTATTAACTACCTCCACCTTCAATTCATTTTCTCCGTCTTTGACAAGGTTTGTGATATCGAGGCGGTATGGCAATGTCCATAATCCACCGGCATACACGCCATTAAGGGTAACCTTGGCCATGGCGGTCAAACTTCCCAGATCGATGATCTGATGCTCTCCGGATGCTTTCTTTTTAAGCTTGAACTTACAGCTATATTCAGCAGTTCCGGAATAATATTTAATTCTGTCATCCGTGTCAGTTGCCCAGTCGTGGAGGGTTTCGAAAATCACCGGTTTATCGGGTCCACGTTGTGCACTGTCGAAGCGGACAGTCCAGGGACCTTTCAGTTCGACCAGTGGCACATCTTCGGGATAATTGATGGCCACTCCTCCTGCCAGGGCTTTCTCTGCCTGTTTACGGAAAACCACGAACACACTTTCGTAAGGTGCGAGTTTTAAGGGTACAACTGTGGTATTTCCGCTTTGCTCATAGGCATTAAGACTCCGCATGTAACCGGTTGTAGCCTCCCAGAGTTCGGGCTGCATTCCTTTGACCCTGAACTCCGGAGATATGGTTTTGGTTTCTTTCGTCTGGTTCGATACAAAATAGATTTCACCATAACCAAGTGTGCGATGTCCATAAAGAATGGTTTCGTCATCCGGCAGCTTACAATCGGGAATGCAACTGATATAACCGAAAGCTTCCTTCATGTCCATGCCATTCAGGACGGTTCCCTTGCCGTATTTATGTACTTTTACCGTAATGCCATCGGCATCCCCCCAGAGCTCGGAGGCCATAGCTGATACCTGCTGATCGGCCGAGGGCTGATCCTGCAGGCTGGGTGACCGCTTGGGTGCAGGCCCCAAAATAACTGCACCATCACTGACCAGTTGTTTTATTTTAGTCAAAAGTTCCGGACGCATAGTCTCCAGCCGGGGAAGTACCATAATCCGGTATTGAGTTCCATGAGGCAAGGTAAGCAAGCCGTTCTTTACGGTTAAATACTTCTCAATTACCTCTGCATTCATGTAATCAAACTGATAACCTGCCGGAAGAGCAGGGTCTGTGATCCCGGTCATTTTAGGAGCATCCTCCCCGATAAAATAAGCGACATCAGCCACGTTCAGTCCCTGCTGAAGCATAAAATTTGTACGCTTAAGATACTGGGTATAAACATCCATTTGCGAAAACCAGGTATTTTTGCGGTTGAATTCATTGCCAAACCATGTATTCATCCCGGGATTCTTATCTTCATAGGGTTGGCTGATGTAGACATGTAACAAGGTATTGTTTATCCCTTCGGAAAAAAAGCGATCACCCCGTTGCTTGATGACACCAGGGTAACGTCCAAAGGGAAACAATCCGCAGGTATTGGATTCGGCCGAAATCTTCAACTTTCCGTAGATATGGCCACAGGAAGAGGCTGCCCGGTTTTCGATATTTCCCAGGTCACCTTCGCTCCAGAACTCTCCTCCAATCTCATCCGATTGTCCCCCATACATCAGAAACTCACTCGGAAATCCCCAATGTCCATAGTTTTCCAGCCAGGTGGTCAGTCCGTATTTATGGCTGACGTCCCGTAATCCTCCGACATAATCGTAAGCCACTTTATCGGCAACCATACGCCTCATGTCCCAGAGAAAGCCATCGGAGGCTTTTTCACTATTTACAACGATTCCTTTATAGACCGGAAGGTATGGGAGCGGATCGTAACCATACCGTTGTTTGAATTCTTCTAAAAAATTATCAGTAAAATTCTGCCCTCCCGTTTCATAACTATCTTCAACCACCACTTTAAAAGTTTTTCTGTCAGCTGCGGGGATTCGTTTGAGTATTTCACCGATATACGCATTGAAATGTTTCTCCACATGCTTTTTACTCATCTTGTCGACTTCGAGACCAGTTGCATCCGGAGATGCGGGGGAATTAACCGTGCCGGTAGGTACCATTCCGGTACGTAAGATAATCCATTCGCCTGCGGGCACATTCCAGGCAAGGGTACCGTCGGCTGATAAATACTGCGAGATGTCAATCACTTTTGATCCGTCGACAACGGTAGTCGGGTCATTGGGTTCCGGCTGAGGCGCCCACTGGTATTCCTGCCAAAATGGATGGGGGGACTGAAACATCTTGGCCAACGTCTTCTCCCCATACCTTTCCACGCGGGGCGACG
>DATBXH010000199.1:0-4279 GCA_036514375.1 Bacteroidales bacterium
AAGCAAGCATCTTCTTACCTATGTATCCGGTCTTGGTCCGCAATTAGCTCAAAACATCGTGAATTACCGGAAAGAAAACGGTCCGTTTAAATCCCGAAAAGAATTAAAGAAAGTTGCACGTTTAGGAGATAAGGCTTTTGAACAGAGTGCAGGATTCCTTCGTATCCCCGATGCTGAAAACCTTCTTGATAACAGCGCGGTGCACCCGGAAGCCTACAAAGTGGTTGAGCAGATGGCCGAAGATACGGGAGCTACCGTAGCCGATTTGCTGAAAAAGGAAGAGCTTCGTAAAAAAATTGAGTTGAAGAAATATGTGTCCGAAACGATTGGTTTGCCAACCCTTACCGACATTCTGCAGGAACTTGCCAAACCAGGTCGTGACCCGCGTACCGGCATCCAGGTCTTTGAATTCTCAAAGGACATTTTTAAAATATCTGATGTAATCCCGGGAATGGTCTTGCCTGGCATTGTAACCAATATCACCAATTTTGGATGCTTTGTGGATATTGGAGTAAAGCAGGACGGGCTGGTCCACATTTCCCAGTTAGCCGATAAGTTTGTCAGTGACCCCAACCAGGTTGTTAAGCTTCATCAGCATGTGAAAGTTAAAGTACTTGAAGTGGATGTGGCACGGAAAAGAATACAACTAACGATGAAGAACGTACAATGATAGCCAAGGCTGATATCTTAAAATTCATATAAATTAAGCGTTATTTTGGCTTGGAGGCAGGTTTAATGGACGAAAACACTTGAATTTATTAAATATTATTCCATTGATCGTACCTCTTCTAATACTTTTTCATACTTTTAACAAAAAACACCTCTATGAGAAACCGGGTTATCTTAATTTCAATTTTATCCGCATTTATTGTTATGACAAAGAACACTGAAGTAAAATCACAAACTGTAGACAGGGCTACAGTTGATCCCAAATACACCTGGAAACTGGAGGATATTTATCCTACGGATGCCGACTGGCAGAAGGACAGAGACAAAGTAAAATCGGAAATCGATCGTTTGGAGTCCTATAAAGGAAAGCTGGGATCTTCTTCGCAGACTTTGTTGGAATACCTGAAATTCACTTCGGATTTCAACCAGCGTTATATAAAAGTTTATTGCTATGCTTCCATGAAATCGGATCAGGATATTCGTGATACCAAATATCTGGGAATGTTGCAGGAATTAAAGCAACTCGATCCTGTCATTGGGGCAAAGATGTCTTTTGCTGAACCAGAATTGCTTGCCATAGGAAGGGAAACCATTGATCGGTTTATTAAAGAGCAGAAAGGACTTGAGGTATACAAAATCTATCTTCATGAACTAATGCGCCGCAAAGAACACATGCTTTCGGAAAAAGAAGAAAGAATCATGGCATTGACATCATCGATGGCTGACGGCCCTTATTCTATTTTCAAAGTGTTTTCAAATGCGGAATTACCTTATCCGCAGGTTAAACTATCTACAGGCGAAACGGTAAAGCTGGATCAGGCAGGATTCTCGAAATACAGGGCAGTCTCAAACAGGGCTGACCGTGAACTGGTATTTCATACGTTCTGGTCTACCATGAAAAACTTTCAATCCACGATGGCTGAACAATTGTTAGCAAATGTCAACACAGATATATTTAAAGCAAGGGCAAGGCATTATTCCTCCAGCCTTGAAAGTGCGCTTGATAAAAACAATATTCCGGTAAGCGTTTACCACTCACTGATTGACAATGTAAATAAAAACCTTCCCGTATTCTACCGGTACCTCGCTTTACGGAAACGGATGCTTGGACTCGATACATTGAAGTATTCGGACATGTATACTTCTGTAGTAAAAGACATTGATTTGAAATATAGTTACGAGGAAGCTCAGAAAATCATCGTCGATGCCTTAAGTCCTTTGGGCAAAGATTACCAGTTGGTGATTCAGAAAGCGTTTAACGAGCGTTGGTTAGATGTATATCCAACTACCGGAAAACGCTCCGGAGCGTATTCCCAGGGATCGGTATACGATGTTCATCCTTACATGCTGCTGAATTACAACGGGCAATATAACGATGTAAGCACAGCCGCGCACGAACTTGGCCATACCATGCAAAGTTATTTCTCCAACAAGACTCAACCCTTCCCGCTGGCTGATTACCCCATCTTTACAGCCGAGGTAGCTTCTACTTTTAACGAAGCCTTACTGAGTAATTACATGGTCAACAAAATTTCCGATGACAATGTCAAATTATCCCTGCTCATGAATCGTTTGGACGGATTTAAAGGTACCTTATTCCGTCAGACCCAATTCGCCGAGTTCGAACTGAAAATTCATGAAATAGCTGAAGCCGGTCAGCCGCTTACTTCTGATGTATTAAATAAGGTTTATGGCGACATTCTGAAAAAGTATTACGGCAACGACAAAGGAGTTTGCGTAATTGATGATCTTTATTCAATTGAATGGGCTTTCATCCCTCATTTTTACTATAATTTCTATGTTTACCAGTATGCTACTTCGTTTACTGCATCATCGGCACTGGCAGAAAAAGTCCTGACCCACGAAAAAGGGGCGCTTGATAAGTATCTGGCATTCCTGTCAGCCGGAGGATCGGATTATCCTATCGAACTGCTCAAAAAAGCCGGTGTTGACATGACCACCAGCGAACCTTTTGATGAAGCCATCGCCTCGATGAACCATATTATGGATGAGATTGAAGCAATATTAAAGAAGCAGGGAAAATAAAAGTCAAATAGCATGTTACTTGGTAAAATCCGGGATACCTTGTTTCGTATGAGGAAGTACCTCGTCATCTGTTTCATTCTGATTGTCGTTGTTTTTATTGCTTCATCGATAATTAATAGACATATAAAATCGGTAGCAGAACCGTTTATTTATTTTACAACAAACAATATTCCTGCAAGATATACGGGCATGGTTTTGGGAGCTCATGTGGGAAGGGATGGTACGCCTTCACGTATTCTGACAGATCGCCTGAATACTGCTCTATCGCTCTATCAAAAAGGAAAAATTAAGCGATTCCTGCTTACCGGCGACCATGGACATAAAGATTATGACGAAGTAAACAACATGAAAAATTATCTGAAAGAAAAAGGGGTTCCTGAATGCGATATCTTCCTGGATCATGCTGGTTTTGATACATACAGCTCTATGGTTAGGGCAAAAGAAGTCTTTCTGATAAAGGATGTGGTTATTATCACACAGGAATTTCACCTTTCCAGGGCCTTATATATAGCACGAAAAAAAGGGTTAAATGCAGTAGGATGTGTTGCTGATACTCCGGAAGGATCACCTGTAAAAACGCTTGAATTCAGAGAAAATTTAGCAAATATAAAAGCTGTTTGGGAAGTGCTTATCGATAAAAAGCCAAAGTTTCTGGGTCCAAAAATACCAATCACAGGTGATAGTCGATTAAGTTATGATAAAAACTAGGTAAAAGACCAAACCCGTCGAGTTTAATATCCGATTTGTATTTTTTAATATTAAATCCGACGGGTTTAATGTCCGATCCGTATTTTTTAATATTAAAAACTACAAGTTTAATATCCGGTCCGTATTTTTTAATATTAAACGAGTCGTGTTTGATACTAAACCCATCAAATTTAATATTAAATCCGTCGAGTTTGATGTCTGACTCGTCAGGTTTAATATCAAATCGGTCCGGTTTAATATTAAACCGTTCGTATTTGGTCTCCGATTGCTCCTGCTTAAAATCAAACCTGGCAAATTACATCTAGTTCGTCCGAAAGTAATTTTTTGTTTTCATAAATTTATTTTAATACATTTGTGATATCAAAATAATATCAAAATATTAATTTTATGAAAACAGAAAAACTTTATCAACCTATTTCAGGCTATCTTGGATTATTGTTGGCAGTTATATTCATTTGCGGTGTTATTTTTTCAGCCATGAATAATATGACTATCCTTTTAATCATTTCTATTTTGATCCTGACTCTGTCGCTCATTGGCCTGATTGCTGTACAACCGAACAAGGCATGTGTGCTTGTCCTATTTGGAGCCTACAAAGGAACCATCAAACAAAACGGTTTCTTTTGGGTAAATCCTTTTTTTGTAAAGAAAATGATTTCATTGCGGGCCCAGAACTTCAACTGCGACCCCATCAAAGTCAATGACAAAGTTGGTAATCCAATTATGATCGGACTTGTGTTGGTTTGGAAAGTAGAGGATACCTTTAAAGCCGCTTTTGAAGTGGACAAATATGAGCATTTTGTTGTTGTCCAGAGTGAAGCTGCATTACGTAAACTTGCCGGAATGTACCCATATG
>DATBXH010000200.1:0-2142 GCA_036514375.1 Bacteroidales bacterium
GGTCCCAATATCGATGGCAGCTACATAATCTTTCTTGTACTTCATAGGTTTTCTTTTTTAGTGCAGATGACTTGTCCTTTATATTTCAGATTAATGCTTTCATATTTGTTCCAACCAACTACGGGCAAAGCATTTTTGTAAAAACACATCAGGTTATCAAATTTTCCCTCACAGTCGGTATAATCTCCAAACAATATTACTTGTGCTCCCACTCTTGGAATCAGTTCAAAATCTCCTGAAGAATTAACGTAAATCTGCTGAATCTGAGCACTCCAAAAATCATCATCGGCTATAAAATATGCCAATTTAAACAAATCGGCCAATAAATAATGATTATCTTTTGAGTACTTTTCAACATCTAATACACTAAGTTTCCCATTATCAGGTACAGCGCAATGAATATCGCCATTTGCGATAATTACGCGGGAAGTGTAATTTCCTGAGAGTCTCATTACATATCCCCGGTTGTCGATATAATAACTTGTGTTATTAGCATCGATAACCCTTAGTATCGGATTTCGCTGACGGACCTCTATCACTACTTTACCGCCGATTGTTTTGTAAATCTCCGTCTTCTCTATAGGAGGACAATTATTCAACGTAGCTTCGAGGTTCTTCAGATTAATATCTGCAAAATTCTTCCCTATCAGGTTAATTCCTTTCTTCTGCAAAAGATTCCTAACACTATTGGACGAAATAAAGGCATTCCGCGTACTATCCAAAATATGCACCTCGATCTGGTTACAAACCAAACGTTGATGTTTCTCGGCCACAAAGCTCAATGCCATCGCCAAATAAATAATTACAAAAGTCCAGAGAATAATATATTTGATTCGTTTTTTCATTACTAGTCAATATTTATCTCATACTCTGAAGTCTTTTTAAAAGAACCTGTTTTATCGGTTCTACAAATGTGTCAATATCTCCAGCGCCCATGCTAATAAGAACCTCCGGGAAGGTCATATTTTCTGTCATTTTTACCAGCTCCTCCTTGGGGCAAAGATGTTTTTCCTTTATGTTCACCTTTTCTATTACCATTTCAGAAGATACGCCGGGAATCGGTTTCTCTCTGGCAGGATAAATATCAAGCAGGATCAACTCATCCAACAGGCTAAGGCTTCTGGCAAAGTCATCCGCCAAATCTCTGGTTCGTGTATATAGATGTGGCTGAAATATGCCGGTGATCCTTTTGCCAGGGAACATTTTTTTTACTGATTCTATCGTAAAGCGCAATTCCTCCGGGTGATGGCCATAATCGTCAATAAAAATGAGTTTTTCATTTTTAATGTGATATTCGAAACGTCGTTTGACTCCCCGGAAACTCTCCATCGCTTTACGTATCGCATCTTCATCTGTATCCAGTAATGACGCCATGGCAATAGCAGCCACCGAATTCTCAACATTAAGCAGACCCGGAAAACCCAGCTTTATATCATGAAGGGTACCCTTGGGCGTTACTACATCATAATGATAAGCGCCATCCTGAATAGTAATATTTTTTGCATAGAAGTCAGCCTTTTTGTCCAACGAATATGTAAACAACTTAGTATCCAAATGAAGCTGGCCAATTTCCAATCCTTTCTTTATGACTAAAAAACCATGAGGTTTTATTTGAGATGCAAATTGTGTAAAAGCCTTCCTGTATTCATCATATGTACCATAAATATCCAGATGGTCCGCATCCATTGAAGTAATGATGGCAGCCCTTGGATTAAGCTGCAGGAACGAACGGTCATATTCATCAGCTTCTACCACCACAAATTTACTTTTTGCAGACAGTAAAAGATTATTGTTGTAATTCAGAGAAATACCACCTAAAAAAGCGCTGCAATCCAAATCGGAGCTCTTCAGCAAATGAGAAATCATTGTAGATGTAGTTGTTTTGCCATGCGTACCGGCAACAGCAAGCACATCGTTCGAACGTGAAATAATACCCAGTACCTCGGCTCGTTTCTTCACCTGAAAACCATTGTTTCTGAAAAAAGTAAGTTCAGAATGATCGGACGAAACAGCCGGAGTAAATACAACCAATGTATCTGATGAGTTCTTGTACCTTTCCTCAATTAACGATATGTCATCGGCATAATGGATTATCATCCCTTCCTTCACCAGCTCCTTAGTAAGTGCAGATTCAGTGCGATC
>DATBXH010000201.1:0-3648 GCA_036514375.1 Bacteroidales bacterium
GTGATTAACGATACGATCAAAAGTATTCCTCATGTGATTTCGAAAAAGAAACCTGTCATCTTGTTTACACGTGTAACACCCGGGAACTGCTCAATAACCGTCCGTTTCTGGAGTACCATAAGCAACGCCGACCAGGTAAAAAGCGAAACCATGCTGCAACTCAGTGCTGCTTTCGCGGCAAAGGGTATTGGGTTTGATTAGAATAGCCTCTAACAATGGCCTCATTTCATTAATTCTTTAACTTCTTTCTCCAATATGGGCAAAATAATCAAATGGATCATTGGAATCTATATCTACCACCAAATCAATGTCATTGTCATCATTAAACTTGTCAGTTAATACAGAGCCAAAGACATATAATGACCTGACCTTGTTTTGAAGGCACAATCTGTTTATCTCTTTTGCAAATTTATCCAGGTACATTAACTAAGTTTTTCCAAATTTAAACAAATAAGGCGTAACCGGCAAAATTTGGCCTTCTATGATTGTCCGGGAGGCATCATTTATTTTTGTCATCTGTAATTTAAAATTCTGACAAAGGCTTTGCTTATGAAATACTGTCACGAACAGGCTTTATCAGCAGTGGCAAAGCCTGCAAAAATAAATTCGGCTAAGGTAAAACCTCAGCCGAATGATCAATTGAGCCCGATAGTTCACTGTCTGCCCAGTCCAGTCTCCTATCTGGTCAATCTATATTACATAACTCCCTTCTTACCTCCATTGTCAGAGTCGGTTTCAACCTGACGGTCCACTTTCTTTACTTCTTTCCCTTTATTAAAGCTGTACCCCAGGCGGATATTCAGTATCCAGTTATATTTAACAACACCTGTGGATGTTTGCTCCATCGTTTCTGTCTTTGTGGTGTTTTTGTTGAAAAAATACCGGTGGTTCCAAGGATTTAACGTAAATACCGTAATGTTGAACTTCTTATTAATAGACTTATAAAAACCGGTTACAAACTGATACTGTCTTTCGTCCCTGCTCTGGTGGGTTTGTACCGGCGACCTGTAATTATAATCAATAAAGATGACCCAGTCTTTAGGCAGGATAAACTGGGATGAACAGTTAAACCTCCAGGCCGACCGTTTCTGCGAAAGGATACCGTATTCGGTAAGTGCTTTGATTTCGCGCTGGAAAATAGTAAACGACGGACTGACAGACCACCACTTGGCAAAGGCCACCGAACCCGACAAAACTGTTCCGTATTCCAGCTCGTTACTAACATTGATATATTGTTTGCGGGTAATGGAATCTGTAGAAGGCAGGTTTATTTGCCGGATGCCATCGGTTATGAAACTGATATAAGGACGATAACTTACAAACATGGGCCCCTTGAGCTGAATACGATGTGTGAACTCAATCTTGTTTACATACGCCGGTGAAAGACTGGGATTACCCAATGACAACGTATAAGCATCTTCCCTGACGCCAAAGGGGCTTACCTGGCTCATACCCGGCCGGTTGATGGATCGGCGGTAATTGAGCCGCAGTGTCTGCTTTTTCCCCAACTTATACTGAACCGATGCAAACGGAAGGAAGCAATAATAATTACCGTTTGAAATGGTTTGATGATCGATGTTTACAAAGGACGATTCATACCTTACACCGGATTGAAGATTTAAATTGGCGACATTCCAGGCCAGATTAGTATAAGCACTATACCTGTCCTCGTTATAATGAATCTTATCTGTAAATTCGTCATCATTAATATTGTATGAATTTTTAATCCTGTTTAGGTTGGTATTGGCTCCGGCCGATAATTTCAACTTATCGGTAAAAGGATACGTGTAATCCGACTTGATATTGATCTGCCATTTGTTGTTGTCGGTAATCTGAAACCGTTCATTGATATGGTCAGGAGATAACGAATCGGTTGAAACATACTGCTGTTCATAATAATTATTTTCGTTATCCGACTGGTTGTTGCTGTAATAGCTCTCGAACGATATTTCGTGATCCTTTTTGGGAAATTTATGCTTGAAGTATACCGAGTAATCGTTAAAGAATCTTCGGTCTGTAGTATAGGTTACAGCCTGCGTATGTAACGTTCCGGCATGGTTCGTAAAGAAATCATCAGACGTATAATCGTCATGATTAGGAATTCTTGGACTCACCGAGCTATAAAAATTGAATGTATTGTTGTCATTGATAAACCAGTCGAAGCCGTAATTAAAGCCTCCGTATTTATAACCGCTTGTACCGGTAACATGTTGTGAAAATGTGGTTGTTTCGTTACTAAGGTAATTATTCCGGTTACTGCTGATATCGATATCCCATTTTTCTCCCCCGCCCCATCCGGAAACAAAGAAACGGAATCCTTTCGTAAAGTAATCGAAGCTGGCATTGTTGTTTGTGAAATAACCTTTCGAGGTAGGAATCTCCAGGCTAACCCTGCCGCTCAACCCGAAATTCATATTCTTTTTCAGGATAATATTGATAACGGCATCCACATCTGCATCGTATTTTACACCCGGATTGGTTACGATTTCAATTTTGTCAATCAGCTTGGGATTAAGCTGCATAAGATAAGTCCGATCCACCCTTTTTCCGTTTACCTGAAAAAGAATATTTGAATTACCCGCCAGGGTTACTTCGTTCGTCCGGAAATCAACATTGACATCAGGCAATTGCCTGAGCAGGTCCAGTCCGGACTGAGCAATATCCGACGATTTTTCCTTGATGGTGTAAATAGTTTTATCGTCTTCCATTTGCCCGGTCAGCTTATATCCGTAAACACCAACTTCTTTCAGCACTTTTGATTCGGGCATCAGGTTGGTTGTTCCAAATTTTACCGACGGTTTTTCAGGAGTAATAACGATATCGGGTATAATATACTTCTTATAAGTCATACCTGAAATACGAACCACGTATTTCCCGAAGGGGACATCGTCGATAACATACCTACCTTCGTTATTTGTAAGCACCGTTTTTACAATGGATGAGTCAGCAGCATTAAGCAACTCTACTTTAGCCGACGGAACCGTGGCAAACGATTCGGCATCGGATACGGATCCTTCAATTTTACCAGGATTTAGCGCTTTTAACGTGAGGGAGGAGAACAGCAAAAACACAACGGAGAGTAGCAACGTGTTTAATTTTTGCAAACTTGCATGTTTGCGGCTTGAGATCAGTAATTTCATAGCGTTTAACTTAATTGTTTTAATGATAGAGATTCTTTTATGATAGACTTGCTAGTATGACGAATAATTCTTGAAAAGATTACAATTAATTTTTCGTCAACAGTAAAATTTAATCAGAAGATCCGAAAATGCTGGAAATTTTAAATCAAGGTGCTATTAAAAAAACGGAGGCTATTGAATTGAAACACAAAGCTACATAAAATTTATCATTTTGTCGCCTCTATAATATATCCCTGCAATTCCCGACTTTCATAATATGTTTTTTTATTAGGCGCATGTGTTATAAGTTTGGTTACAATTTTTTCTTACAAACACGTTTCATTGCAGTCTTCACTACCAATATATTATATATCAGCATCTTACACTCCAAACTACTTTCCGTACTCTTCAAGTAAGGCTCCTGGTTGTTCAAGTTGACGTCCGCGTTGTTCAAACTTGTCTCCAAACTGTTCAAGTTACCTTCCTGACTCTTCAAGTTGACATCCTAATCGTTCAAATTTCCTTCCTA
>DATBXH010000202.1:0-4289 GCA_036514375.1 Bacteroidales bacterium
TGCTTTAACACATGCATTAACGCAGCTAAATCAGGAACAGCGCACATGTGTACAAATGATTTACCTTGAAAACAAATCGTACAAGGAGATTGCTGATCTGACAGGGATGGATATAAACCATGTAAAAAGCCATATTCAGAATGGTAAACGAAACCTGAAAATGTTGCTGGAGAGCATAAAATGAAGTGGACAAAAGAACATATGTTTGAACCTTCGGGTTGTTTTACCAGAGAGACTTTTGAAGCCCTGGTGAACAAAACATTACCTGTTGATGCGATGGCTTTGGCAAACAAGCATCTCAGAGAATGTCCATTCTGCTCCGACGCCCTTGAAGGGTTCCAGTCCCGAAAGGTGGAGCAAAAATTCACCGAAGTCGTTTCTCATGCTGATCAGGCGTTTGGTAAGTTGCTTTCAAAACGAGATGAAAAATCTAGCAGAAAAAAAATAATATGGATAACCGTTTCGGCCGCTGCATCAGTTTTGTTACTGGTAGGTTTATTTATAGTGATTCAAAACCCCAAGCCTAACATGAAAGTGGCGGAGAACGTTGAAAAAGATACGCTTTTGATTGAAAAGCCTGCCCAAGCCAATAAAAAAGAAGTAACGGAAAAACAAAAAACAGACAAATCCAAAGACGCTCTTGTAAAGTCAGAAAGAAAAACGGTACGATTTACACCTCCTGTTGTAACAGAAGAACAGTCGGAATCAGATCTAGTTCTTCAGGACAAATTAGTAACTGAAGCAAAACCGGAAGTTCAGACAGATAAAACTGAAAAAACTTCTGCATTAGCATCAGCTGCACCGACTATCAAATCGGAATCATCTAATGAATTTATTTCGGACGAGACGGCAGCTGCAAATGATTTTAAAAAAAACAGGCAAAGCTTAAAGGCTAAACAGGCTTTGTACGGAAGAGCTAACACACCTAATACCTTTGTAGAACAGATGCCTTCATACCCTGGTGGACAAGATTCACTGATGGCTTTCCTAAGAAAAAACATACAATATCCTGCAAATGCATCGGAAATGGGGATATCAGGAAAAGTAATTCTCCAGTTTGTAATTGGAAAGGATGGTCAGATATCAAATATAAATGTACTTCGCGGTATTGGCGGAGGATGTGATGAAGAGGCTGTACGTGTGGTGAAGCTAATGCCTAAATGGGTTCCAGGAAAACAAAATGGGGAAGCTGTTCCTGTGTATTTTACCCTGCCAATCGTATTTAATCTTCAGAAATAAACGGAGTCTACATTATTAATGAAACTCGATCCTTTTTTGTAATTTTAAGAGAATTGTTTTGCTACCTGATTTATGGAAATTAATAGTGCTCATCCTATGGATTCCTTGCTCATGCGCATATCAGCGTTGGAAAAAGAAAATGCTGAGTTACAAACGATAACTCAACAACTGGAACAAAGGCTCAAGGAACAAAATACTGAAATGCCTTCCGGAAAGTCAGAGCGATTAAATCTGAAAGAATATAAGCAACTATTTCATAGTCTAACGCAAGGTTTTGCACTTCATGAAATTATTTGCAACAATGATAATCAGCCCATCAACTACAGGTTTCTGGATGTAAATAATGCATTTGGTAAACTTACAGGACTTTCAAAAAATCAAATAATTGGGAAAACAGTATTAGAAATACTGCCAAACTTAGAAAAAGAATGGATTGAGACGTATGGTAAAGTAGCATTGACAGGAAAATCATGCCAGTTCGAAAGCTATACCGGTACATTGGATAAACATTATGAAATTCTGGCATTCTCACCAGGTAAAAATCTGTTTGCCACCTTGTTCAACGATATTACCGAACGACGAATTTTGGAAAAAAAATTACTGGAAACAATGATTCACACAGAAGAGCAAGAACGTCAGAAATTTGCTTCAGATCTTCATGATGAAATCGGACCTATTCTATCGAGTTTAAATTTGTACATCGCAACTTTAGCCGAATCGGATGACAAAAACAAAAAAGCTTATATTATACCTCAGATACAAACCTTAATTCGCGAAGCAATTACTACGGTGCGTGACCTTTCCAACGACCTCAGTCCTCATGTATTACTCAATAACAGTTTGGAAAAGGCAATAAAAGCACATTTAGAACTTCGTAAAGATTTAATTCCTGTGATTTTCAGAAGCAACCTAAAGGGGAAACGATTTCCGCACAGCGTTGAACTTGCTTATTACAGGATTGTGAAAGAATTGCTTAACAATACCATCAAACATGCAGAAGCAACAAAAGTGACCATCAACCTGACCTATAGCAATGATTTGCTGAAAATAAAATATTCCGATAACGGAGTTGGCTTCAATCCTGAGGATACATTTCTAAACTCAACCGGCATGGGTATGATAAATATTTTTAGCCGGGCCAAAACAATTAATGCACAATATCAAATAAATACAAAACCGGGTCATGGCTTTGAATTTAAACTTTGGGCTAACGTGTTAGAATAGATTTCTAAATTTAATACCTTTATACTGCTTTAAGAAATCTGATGATGAGGAAGTTCAATGTTTTATTAGTGGATGATAATAAGCATTTTCTGGAAGCTTTCGAATTTATGTTATCTGATTTTATGGGCGATCGCATCACCAATATTTATAAGGCAAGTAACGGGGAAGAATGTATTAAATTTTTGGAAAACAATTCGGTGGAAATAATCTTTATGGATTTGGATATGCCTGTAATGAACGGCATCCAGGCCACAAAAATTATTGCTGACAAATACCGGTTTGTGAATGTAATAGCAGTATCCTTCCATAATGAAATGCAGTCCATCCGCGATATGATTGAAGCCGGAGCAAGGAATTACCTGATTAAGGAAGATATTAACCGTGAAAGCATCACCAGAATCTTCGACTCCATTTAAAATTGACTAATTCTTAAATATTAGCTATGAAATATGATAAAATTATCAGTTACTCAGTAAAAATAAATGTTCGCGAGGGTGTTTACCAGTTAAAATTAAAACTAATAGAAGGCGAAGAGCCTTTTGAAGTTGATTTTAAAAGTATTTTGGAACTATCGGCTGCTACAGAGCTACTTCGAAACGAACAAAATACCTTTTTTGACAGCCAAACAAAAGACATTATTATTGGCTGGGAGCCGACCGGAGAAAACGATCCCAAATATTTAAAGTTTAGTAAACTGTAAAGCTTTTCGTCCCAACTGGCATTGTATCAATAATTTTTATATCTTTCCCGAAACTTATACCATGAACTCCATCGACATCGTCATTGTACTCCTCATTCTCTGGGGCGCCATCAACGGATTCATAAAAGGATTCGTTATCCAAAGCCTTACACTTATTGCACTGATAGTGGGTGTTTGGGCTGGTGCAACATTTTACGAGACTATCGGGAATCATCTGTCAAATTGGCTTTCTTTCAATGCAAAATTGATGCAAGTAATCTCATTCACGCTAATTTTTATTGGTGTGCTTATCGCTATGCATTACATTTCTAAACTATTAACCGGTATGTTAGGGAAGTCCGTATTAGGAAGACTAAACAGGATTGGAGGAATCATCTTTGGTATGGTAAAGATGGCTTTCATTATAAGTGTTTTTATTGTCATCATTCAAAAATTTGATCATAAAAACAAAATATTTCCTCAGGAAACCACCAATGGCTCCAAACTTTTTACACCAATCTCCAAGTTAGCGCCTGCTATTTTTCCACATTTACACCTGGAGGAAATAAAAAACGGAATACTTCATGGGAAAACCTGAATACTGGGCCCTGATTTCAAACTATTTGCCACCATTCCGTTAAACCTTACTTCTTCTGTTTCTGAGAAGATTTTATATCTTTGGCAGGAATTTTTAAAATCATGCAGGTAACTGAAATATCCATGGTTCATTAATTACCCAAATCAATTGAATTATATTAATCATGGATATTTCACAAAACCAAATAAATAATTAAAAAATAGTCTTGTGAAATTTTTTGAGGAATTGAAGTGGCGTGGTTTGATCCATGACGTTATGCCCGGAACGGAAGAGCAGTTGGATAAGGAAATGACCTCTGCTTATATTGGATTCGACCCAACATCCGACAGTCTTCATATTGGAAGTCTTGTACCTATTCTATTACTGGTTCACCTGCAACGTGCAGGTCATAAACCTATTGCATTAGTGGGTGGTGCAACAGGTATGGTAGGAGATCCTTCAGGTAAAAGCGAAGAACGTAACCTGCTAAACGAACAAACTCTTCAGTTCAACCTTAAAGGTGTAAAAAAACAACTGGAAAAATTTCTCAATTTTGATCCTTCGAAACCC
>DATBXH010000203.1:0-2600 GCA_036514375.1 Bacteroidales bacterium
AGTTGAGGCATACCTTTTTGTAAAAATGAAAAACTACTAAGCATATGGGATATAGAAAGTTACTAACAATTCTAACTATTGTTGGGTCAATTGCATCAATTATAGCCTTGATAATTGTCTTCTTGCCAAAACACAATATTTCTACACTTGACATAAAATATATTTCTATTGAAAACTTAACAGATATTGAGAAAAATAATGAACCTGAATTTACTACTAATTTTGAATATAAAAAGCAACCTATTAATAGATTATGGAAAGTTAATATTGAATTACTAAATACTTCTGATAAAACATTTGTTGGAAAAGGGAAACTACAAAATATGTTGGTTGATACATTACAGTTTTTTTTAAGGCCTGGTTTCCAGATAATTGATAAAAAGAAAATTAGTGGAGATTTTGAACATTGGTTTGGAGTAAAATCGAATGATACTATCCAAATTACTTTTGCACAATGGAGACAAAATGAATCAATTAAATACTCGCTCTATATTAAATCAGATACAATAAATCAAATTGCAGAAGATCTTTTTTATCAACCAAAAGAAAGACAATTACTTGATGGTGAAATGCGATTCATTAAGTCTGAAAATAAAGATAATGACACTTTAGTAACAGATGCTTTTCCAAAGCAAATTAAAAAAGCGGTATATATAATAATTTTGATTTTTCTTGGGTTAATGATTTTTGTATTCTTTGGAATACTAGTTATGAATCCTATAGGTTTTTCAAAGAGAATAAGCTGGTTAAAAAACTATAGACCAGCATATCAAGATTTCATTGACAAGGAGTTTGAAAAAAATAAAGAATTAAGAAAGAAATATAAATACAATCCTGAGAATTTTTACAATTGGACTAAATTCTCATATCCGAAATATCCAAATGATTTAATGTTTGATTTCGGTTCAAAAAACTTTTCGAGTTTTTTGTTAGCCATGATCTTTTCAATTGTATTTCAATTCTCGATGATTATAATTTTTATTGACTTAATTGAATTCTTTCCTTAAAAAAACGACACCCAAAATTATATTTATATAGACAATATTAGAGCTTATTGTACAGGCACAAAATCATTTCTTAGTTATCATTAATAGAAAAGTTATGCTTTGAAGCCAATATTGTTATTTAACCCAATTAATTCATTAGAAAAGATTTGATCGTGCTCAAAGTTATATAAAGAGAGTCAATCAGTTTCTAATGAATTGCATTAGAAAGGTGATGGACTCTATTTAGCTTAATATTGAATAATAACAACTTAGCATATTTGATAAATTTCTAATGAATTAATTGGTTGATTTACATAAGTTTTAGCAAATTAACTAATCTTCATTTGTCATTAATATATTTACTTAAACCTCCAGTTCATCGTAGCTTAAAATCGGAGCCCTCTCTGGCGTTGCATGTTTTTGCTAAGGCTCAAGAAATCGATGCTGCTTAGTTGCAACGTCGGAATATGTAAGAAAGCGTTTACTATTTTGTAATTTTTTCTGCCAGCTCGAAATTATTCGCTTGAACAGGGAATGTTCAACAATAGTTCAGTTTAACGCTATAACGGAAAGAAAGAATTGCAAAATTAAATGAAGAACCGAAATAATAAGTACTAAGCAAGGCCATGGTTTAACCTATCCCAGATGATATCAGAACGCAAACATATCCGGTTACGTCATTATGATTATTCCTCGCAGGGATGGTATTTTGTTACCATTTGCACCAGTGACAGGGTTTGTTATCTTGGTAAAATTGAAAATAAAACTCTGTTCCCATCTGTCGTTGGTAAACAGGCCGAAATGTTCTGGAATGAAATACCGGAACATTTTGCGAATGTCGAATTGGATATTTATATCGTTATGCCCAATCACATTCATGGGATCATTGGTATTAATGCCAAACCGCATGTAAGGACAGGCCATGGCCTGTCCCTACCAAACACACCCATTGATGAAAACGTAGGGACACCCCATGGGGTGTCCCTACATGGATCGTTACCCCATGATATACACGTGCCACCGGAATATAATAAATTCGGTAAAACCATCCCCGGATCATTATCCGCGATTATCGGCCAATTTAAATCAGCATTGACCCGGTGGTGCAACACGAATAAACATACCTTTGGATGGCATGGCAGGTTTTATGACCATGTCATTCGAAATGAGGAAGAATTTGAACGGATTAAGAATTATATTATCAATAACGTCAACAATTGGGAGAACGATAAATTTTATCCGGGATAGTGATTCGGATAAAACCCTGGCTAGCCTAAGTAGTAGCAATGAAACTGCTCAGCAAACGGCCAGATTTTGCAAGTAAACCGGAAGATTAAAAAATAACAACAAAATAAAATGACACTGAAATAATTTATACCTTGCCATTTGAAAACTAACAAAACTAAAGAGATGAACGAGAAAAGCAAGTTGATCAAGGTGTATACAGGAACGGAAATTACCGTAAATCTGCTCAAAGACGAATTAGAGGAAGAAGGGATAACGGTTTCCGTACACAACGAATACGAATTGGCTGCCAATGCAGGATTTTCGACAGGAACACCTTACTCGGTAGATTTATTTATTCAGAATACCGACCTGGAGAAAGCCGAACCC
>DATBXH010000204.1:0-3006 GCA_036514375.1 Bacteroidales bacterium
TGGCAAAATTTAGACTTGAGAAGATGCTCATAACAACAACACCTATGAAGAATATGATCAACGAAAGATTGTCCTGAGAAGAGACTCTTGCAAGTCTGAAAAGAAAGTAACCTACCATTACATTAAAGAAAGCCCATAGAACATTTAATAACGGAGAAGAAAGGCCTTTCCCATGAGGTCTTGCAAATGGTGTCGGAAACCGGTTACCCGAGATGCCATTCACAAAATGAGGCACAAAGTTGGCAAGGAACGCCCCTGCCCAAAATCCACTAAAATAATGATACCATTCCATACAAATTTTTTACTTATTTTATTTCTGCAATTTTCTTTAACACCGGCATGGCTTTAACAAGCAATTCTTTTTCTTTATCTGTGAGAGACTTTTCGATCACTCCTTTCAGCCATTCGTCTTTTTCATATCTTGCTTTCTCAACCATTTTTTTCCCTGCGGGAGAAAGAGAAATATAAACTTTTCTTTTGTCGTCCTGAGAAGGAGTTCTTTGTATAATCTCCTGTTCTTCCATTTTCTTCAATATCTGTGACATCGATTGTGTCTTAATTTTGGTCAAAGCAGCAAGTTCCGTTGGCAATAATGCCTCGTTATGAATCAAATGCTTGATAGTTTCCAGTTCGGTCATCGAAAATGTATTGACTGAATACAACTGTTTGCGTAACCCTTTATGCAGGGCAGATATTACTGAGCGTAGTGATAAAGATAGTTCTGAGGTATTCATATATGTTGTTTAACTTGGTTTATTAACTTGTAAGTTTACCTTACAAAAATAAAAAATATTTGGATGTTCGAAACGTAGCGGCAAAAAATATACACTACAACTTTATTGAAAATTTCTTTAGCCGTTCATCCAGCATATTCTCAGGCATTACTGATTTTATGGTGTTGGCAACGGCGTTGATCAGGCGTTCCTTTATAAAATCCTTTCGAATTACGATGGATATTTCGCGGACTGCAGGCGGATAATCTATGTTGCGTATATTGGCTTTCTGTTCTTCAGTCAGAAACGACAAATGCAATTCCGGAATCACCGAATATCCTCCGTTTTTATCCACGATCCGGATCAGGGTTTCTATGCTTCCTGCTTCATAGGCATGATTGAACTCTACAGAATTCTGACAAAAGTTAAAGAGCTGACTCCTGAAACAATGTCCTTCCTGCAGAATCCATAAATTTTCGCGAGGCATATTCTGGGCTGATAACGGCGTATCGCGATACGGATTATCGGGTGCAAAATAGGCTACAAACTTCTCGTAATACAATGGAATTTCATAAAAATCCGGTTGTTCAAGCGGAGTGGCTGCAATAAACATATCCACCGAATCTTTTTGAAGTGCTTCTATTAACGTAGCTGTCCGCATTTCGGAAATGGAAAGTTGAATTTGCGGATAGTTTGCTTTAAACTCATGTATAAATTCCGGAACCAGGTAAGGCGCCAGTGTCGGTATTACGCCCAGTTTAAGAGGACCGCTCAGACTTTCGGTCTCACTAATCACCATTTCTTTCATTTTACGCATTTCGCGCAATGTTATTTCTGCCTGATGAATAAGACGTAATCCCATGGTTGTAGGCTCAATGGGATATTTACTGCGGTCGAAAATGGAGACATTCAGTTCCGATTCCAGCTTTTGAATCATTAAGCTCAAGGTTGGCTGCGTTACCCCGCATTGTTCCGATGCCGTAACAAAATGCCGGTATTTATTTACCGCTACAATATATTCAAGTTGTTGTACTGTCATAGTATATTGATTTTATCAATACAATTATAAACAATATCAATTTGATTTATATAATCGACGAACATAATTTTGTTTCAGAAAATGAAAATAACAAACAGTTTATAAACCATTTAAAAATTAAAATTATGTCACAGATTGGAAAACAAATTGTCGATTTTAAAGCACAGGCTTTCGTAAACAATGATTTTAAAACAGTAACCAAAAAAGATGTGTTGGGCAAGTGGTCAGTCTTCTTCTTTTATCCTGCCGACTTTACGTTTGTATGCCCCACCGAACTTGAGGACCTGGCAAACAAATATGGAGAATTTCAGGCAGCGAATTGTGAGATTTATTCAGTTTCAACAGATACACACTTTGTTCATAAAGCCTGGCATGATACATCGGACACCATTAAGAAAATTAAATATCCCATGCTTGCTGATCCAACCGGTGTGCTTTCGAGAGGGTTTGAAGTAATGATTGAAGAGGCCGGTTTGGCAGAACGCGGAACATTTATTGTAAATCCTGAAGGCGAGATTGTAGCTTACGAAGTCGTAGCTGGAAATATTGGTCGTAATGCCGATGAATTACTTCGCCGTTTACAGGCACTGCAGTTTGTGGCTGCTCATCCTTCCGAAGTTTGCCCTGCCAAATGGAAACAAGGAGCCGAAACATTAAAACCAAGCATCGATCTGGTTGGTAAAATTTAAATTTTGTTTATCTCATAAGGAGTTTCCGATTCTGTCGGAACTCCATCATTTAAAAATTATACAGTTATGTTGGAACAAGCATTAAAAGACCAAATAAAGAATCTTTTCGAAGGTCTTAAAAATCAATACACATTTCAGATATCAGTAGTTGAATCGCATCCAAACCGCGATGAGCTGATTACATTACTTCAGGAGGTGGCCTCCTGCTCCGAAAAAATAAACTATATCGTCGAGGAAGGCGAAAATTTGTCATTCATAATTCTAAAAGAAAATAAACCGCTTTCTTTCGTATTTCGTGCTGTTCCGACCGGACATGAGTTTACGTCGTTATTGCTGGCAGTGCTAAACGCTGATGGAATAGGTAAAAACTTACCGGACGAAACCATTGTTTCGCGAATTAAAAATTTAAAAGGTTCAGTAGAAGTAAAAAGCTACATCTCCTTAACCTGCACCAATTGTCCGGATGTAGTGCAGGCCCTGAATATACTTTCCATCACTAATCCCGCTATAAAGCATGAAATTATTGACGGATCCATTCATCAGGACGAAGTTGAAAAACTGAATA
>DATBXH010000205.1:0-2179 GCA_036514375.1 Bacteroidales bacterium
GAAAACGGGTGCATGGTTAGTTGATAAGGTTAATGGCGATGAAGTAAAAGCCGAAATACAGCAGTATACCGATCCCTCTGAACACATAGAGGTAATCGATATAAAGATAAATGGGAGCAAGAACAGTTGCAAACAATTATTGGCATTTGTACGAACATCTGTTGAAAAATTGCATACAGATTTTAAAAATATCTCCTTTAATGAAATTATTGCATGCAATTGTGACACCTGCGCCGAATTATTGAAAAATGGAGAAAAACCCTCTTTCTACGACTATAAGAGATTACAGGATAAAGTTCAGAACGGTAGCTATTTCGTAGAATGCGAAAAATCAAAATATAAATTAGTAAATATTGGTAAAATTTTAAGTGATATTGTTATTGAAGATGCAGGTGAAAATAATCGAGATAAAGAGTTTTTAAATAAATTAAAAGGAATAGGTTTGAGTATTCCTATAATAAATGTGTCTACTACCGTAAATACATCTACTGTAGTGAATGTTTCTATAATTAATACTATTGAGATTAGAAATTTTTTGAGTGAAACAGAAATGCTCAAAGAAGATATCGATCGGGAACTTAAAATAAAAGACTTATCGGAAAAGGATATTGAATTATGTAAAAGTGATATAGAGGTTACCGAAAAAGCATTAAAAGAAATAGAAACTGCACAGCAACAAAAACAAGAAATTCCTACAAAATCGATAAGTCGCTTCAAACGCTTTATCGATGATTTATCGGATGAAACATCAACTATTCATAAAGCATTAAAACTATTGCGCAAAGGTAAGGACTATGGTGTTAAACTTGCAGAAATATATAATAAACTTGCTCCAAATATCGGGCTACCAAGCGTACCACCAATAGCATTAGATATAATTAAGAATTTGTAACATCAGAACAAACTAAACCTTCAAAACGTTGCTTTTGCGCAACGTTCATTTTATATTTGTATTTATGATGACAACGGAAGAAGCACTTCATAAACTTTTTAGCGAAAGAGCCTGGTGGAGGGATTCAGGTATCAATGAATCATCGGCCAGATCTTACAAAAAGAGATTTTTGGCTGGTAAGCTTGAGATGGAAACACAAATCAGAATTTTAAAAACATGTGGATTCAGGTTGATTCAACAAATGCAATGGGAGGAATCATGAATAATAATCAATTACATAGTAACTTAATAAAAAAACTTCATGAGGAACAAGCCTTTTGGTCTTATGATCCTGACAGCATCAATGAAATACCAGATGATGTCCTTATCGAAAAAGTACTATTGCACCTTGATATTGACGATATAAAAATTCTATTTTTACTATACCCGAAAATAAAAATACGAAAGGTTTGGAAAGAGAAGATGCTCTCTCAGGAACCAATGTATCACGGATTAAACAGGCTATATTCATTTTTACTTTTTAATATTAAAAATCCTGACAGGTATATCCGCGAAAACAAAAACAAACGTTACAAATCGTTAATATGCAAGGATTAGCTGAAAAAACAAATAAAATATTCGAAGCCTTATCAAACTTAAACTGTATTAAAGGATATACGCTTATTGGGGGTACTGCACTTTCATTACAAATAAATAAGCGGTTAAGCGAAGACGTGGACTTTTGCAAATGGTCAACAAATGTAAAGTCGGATAAACCAACTGTCGATTGGCCTGCTATAGAGAAAGAACTCAAAACCATTGGGACAATTGATTCAAGAGATATTTTAGGATTTGACCAGGTTAACTTTATTGTGAGTGGTGTTAAAATTTCATTCCTTACCAAACAGGAGAATATTAGCCCGGTCAAAAACAGTATTCCCATTTTAAATAACATCAAGGCTGCCGACTTAGATTCTTTAGGGGCAATGAAAGTAGAGCTAATTTTACGAAGAAGTGCCTGGCGCGATTATTACGATATCTATTCCTTACTCAAAGAAGGTAAATCCTTGAAAGAAATGATAGATGGAGCATGTAATTACTCAAATCGCAGGTTAAAGACCAGGGATGCTTTAAATTTTCTGTCAAATAGCAATAATTATAAAAAAGAAAAAGATTTTCATCTCCTAAAGCCAGTTTACGATGTGGATGGCAGAACTATTGAAGAACTGGTTAAATCTGAAATAAAAAAGGAATATATCATTGACAGTAAAACTGTTGAACAAATAAAAGGAAAAGACAACAAAAAGG
>DATBXH010000206.1:0-3337 GCA_036514375.1 Bacteroidales bacterium
AGGACGGAGTCCGGGCTCTTGCATTAAAGGATTGGGATAAGTTTGACTATGCCAAAGCCGAAAGGGTGTTCCCGGCTTCCAAAAAGCTGACGATTGAGTTTTCGTTAGTTGCTGGTCAAAGCGACAAGGGGATTCTCAATATTGAACTTCAGGATGCCAAAGGCACTGCTGCTGTAAGACTGGTGTTTGATTCCACTGGCTATTGCACAACCAAAGCCGGTTACAGATATTCCAGAGTGATGAAATATACAGCCGGCGAAGAATATATTTTTCGTATCACCTTTGATACAGATACCCGGTTTTATACGGTCAATGTCAATGGTAAAGATAAGAAGGAATTATTCTTTGCTCCTGTCGATTCGTTGCAGCGTATTGTCTTCCGCACAGGCGAACGGCGGTATTTTCCAAATATCGAATCAGGATACGAGCAGTCGTTCGACGTACCTAACGCAGGAGAAAAAGATGCAGAGTCTGATTTCTATATTAAATATCTGAAAACAACTGAGAAAAATTGATACCCTCAAAATGAGGCTGTGTGAAAAGTCTGAAATCGAGCGTAGTCAGGAGACTACGCTCAGCGCTCCGTATTGTAGGACAAATAAGTACGCTCGGCGGAATCTCCAGATTCCGCCGCATCAGAGACTTTTTAGACAGCCTCTTTCAGAGGGTTTTAACCAAAATCTTATGAAAAGACATCTTATAACCATTTTCTCATTCTCAATAATCTGTTTTTCGGCATTCTCACAAAAGCAGAAAAGCCAAACAATTTTAAAGGCTGAAAACTTCCGGCATTATGTTGATTATTTTAACCGGATGGAGGATGAAAACATTGTGGCAGCTATACCCAACGCCAAAGCCTGGGACTGGATGAAGGGCAACATTCCTCTGTTTGAATGCCCCCAGGATAATATCGAAGAAATTTATTATTTCCGCTGGTGGAGCCTTCGCAAACACATTGAGAAAACTCCGGTTGGCTATGCATTTACTGAATTCCTTGTGCCGCGAACCTATGCCGATAAATACAACCTGATCAGCTCGGCACTTGGCCATCATATTTACGAAGCACGTTGGTTACGGGACACGTCATTTCTTAACCAGGATATTCATGTATGGTTTCATGGTAATGACGGGAAACCTATGAAAAAATTAAGGTTTTACAGCGGTTGGAATGACAATGCCATTTATAACCAATATTTGGTGAATGGAGATAAAAAGTACATCACTGAAAAACTTCCTGATATGATTGCCGATTATAAAGCCTGGGAAACGGATAAACGTCTTCCTTCAGGGCTATTCTGGCAGTTTGATGTACGCGACGGAATGGAGGAATCGATAAGCGGAGCACGTAAGGAAAAAAATGCCCGTCCCACCATTAACAGCTATATGTTCGGTAATGCGAAGGCAATTTCGGAAGTAGCTACGTTAGCCGGTAAACCTGAAATAGCCCAAACTTATAAGCTGAAGGCCGATACCATGAAGCAACTGATTCAGGAGAAATTATGGAATGTAAAAGATACCTTTTTTGAAACACTTAAATCTAACAATATAAGTGCCAATGTTCGTGAAGCCATTGGTTTCATACCCTGGTACTTCAATATGCCCGATACCAGTTACAATGATGCCTGGAAACAGGTAATTGATCCCAAAGGGTTTCTTGCCCCGTTTGGTCTTACTACGGCCGAACGCCGCTCTCCTGAGTTCCGCACACATGGTTGCTGTAAGTGCGAGTGGGACGGTGCCATATGGCCTTTTGCTACTTCGCAGACCATGACAGCCCTGGCCAACTTCATGAATAATTACAAACAGCATATTGTCAGCGACTCTGCTTATTTTCGGTTACTCGAACTCTATGTGGAGTCTCAGTATTATCGTGGTCGTCCTTATGTTGGTGAATATCTCGACGAAAAAACTGGCTACTGGTTAAAGGGAGATGAGGAACGGAGCCGTTATTATAATCATTCTACATTTTGTGATCTGATCATTACCGGTTTGGTTGGCCTTCGTCCCCGTTCTGACAATATCATTGAGGTAAATCCGCTGGTCCCGGAAAGCAAATGGGATTGGTTCTGCCTCGATAATGTGCTGTATCACGGCAAGACCATCACTATTTTTTGGGATAAAACAGGAAAAAAATATAATCACGGCAAGGGATTTCATGTCCTTGTCAACAACAGGGAAGTGGCCTCGTCTGACCAGTTAAAGAGGGTAACAGCCCGATTAGAATAAAGAATAGGATTTTCGTAGGTTTCCACAAAACTTCCGGGAATTCCCCCGAGAGTTTTGGGGGACTCTCTGAAACTTCCAGGAGACTCTCTGAAAGTTTCGGGGGATCCCCTGAAAGTTCCGGGGGGATCTCTGAGAGTTCCGGGAGATCCCCTGAAGGTTCCAGGGGAGTCTCTGAAAGCTCCAGGGGAATCTCTGAAGGTTCTGGGGGAACCCCTGAAAGTTCCAGGGGAACTCCTGAAAGTTTCAGAGAAATCTCTGAAAAGTATAAATAGGCTGTAGCACAATTCGGAATATGGAGCGTAGTCTTTGGGCTACAATCCCTTCTGGATTATTTGTTGCAGGAGAAAAGCCCATTTCATTCGATAAATTTTAATTAGATATAGAGCTTTTATATGATACTAAATGAACATATAAAGAAAGTCATACGCCATTCTTTGATAACCCTGCCTGTATTGGCACTGGGAAACATCCTTCATGCCCAGGTAATTCTGCCGAAAATATTGGGAAACAATATGGTTTTGCAAAGGGAGAAAAACGTTCCTGTTTGGGGGTGGGCGTCTGCCAACGAACACATCACTGTGAAGTTCAACAATCAAGTTAAGGAAACAGTTACCGATGCTTCGGGACACTGGCTGGTAATGTTGGACCCTTTAGCTGCATCGGATAAACCCAGGGAAATGGTTATCTCCGGAACCAATACCATCACGCTATCAAATATTCTGGTGGGTGAGGTCTGGCTTTGTTCGGGTCAGTCGAATATGGAATATAGTATGCGCAAAAACAGTAAATTTATTCAGTATTTCAAAGGCGAAAAACAACCCGAAGATGAACTGAAGACGGCTGATAACCCAGATATAAGGATATTTCTGGTGAACCGTAAATTTATGAAACCCGATCCTGCACACAAAGGATGGAATCTAGCAAAGGATTCGGCTCTCCGCCCGTTTTCTGCTGTGGGTTATTTTTTTGCCAAAGAACTATATAAAGCATTACATGTGCCCATCGGGATGATTTCATCTGCTGTAAGCGGAAGCAACATCGAACCCTGGATTTCACAGGAGGCATTTTATTCATCTCCATATTTTAAAGAAACGGATACCACCAAAAGGAA
>DATBXH010000207.1:0-2554 GCA_036514375.1 Bacteroidales bacterium
ACGGGAAAATATCCAGCGGGACAAAACGGTTCTTATTGTCCGGGCTAGGTATCTTCACACCGTTTACCATCGTATAATTGAAACGTTTGTCCATCCCCCGGAGAATAGCATATTGACCGTCTCCTGTATTGTCGCGTTCAATGGTTACACCGGACATCCGCCCGATCACATTAGCTACAGTCATATCCGGCGATAGTTCAATTGATTTTGCACTCATTACATTGATGATATTGTCGGCATTTCTTTCCGAATTACGTGCGCTTAGGTCAGTTGTCCTGGAGGCATTGCCGGAAACTTCTACTTCAGACAGGGATACCTCGTCATGTTTCAGGTAAAAATCATAGGAAATAACATCCTGCCCATTTTTTACCTCAATTTCCTGAGAGTAAGAAGTGATATATCCCAGGCTTTTAACAAACAACATATATTTGCCTTCGGCGAGACCAGCTATCGAATAATTACCGTTAGCATCCGAAACAGCGTAATATTTTTGATTCTCCACCAAAACGGTCGCTCCAATAATGGTTTCGTGAGTGTTACTGTCTATCACACGGCCTTTGATAGTGGCAGCGCTCAGATTGACAAGGCTGATTGAAAGAAGGAGAAGCAGTATTTGAAGAAATCTTTTGATCATTCAGGTTTGATTTATTAGAAAGGAGCTATCCAAAAAGTCTTTTGTGATGACATTACGTCAAGCATAATGCATTGATAAATAAGTCGGAGAGCTGAGCGTAGTCTCCAGACTACGCTCAATTCCTGGCCTTTTAAAAAACAGCCTCTTAACGCTTGTAATGAATTGCTAGTCTTTGTAAGATTTACCTATGGTATAAACTGCTTTACCTTTGCTGTCGATAAAATAGAACCGGACACTGTCGGCATATAATGAAATAAGACTGAATCCCGGAACCGATTTACTGAACTTTGAGATATCGCTGGAAGCTGTTGGCCTGGGTTCGCCTCCTGTTCCGGTAACGATATAATCCACTTTTGCGTCCTTCTCTCTTAGATGTTGCATGTCATGGTCGTGTCCGCAGATATAGAACTGGACATGATATTGATCAAATAATGGTTTTAGCTTTCTGATCAGTTCAGGGGTATTGCCATGCTTCTGACTTGCCGAATACACCGGATGATGTCCAAAAACCAGCTTCCACTGTTCTTTTGAATTAGCCAGAACATCTTTCAGCCATTTCATTTGCCGGGCAGAATCCTGTTTAAATATATCAGGGTATCCGGGCTTCTCGTAATATTCGTCTACCAATGGAGGTGTATCCAGGAAGATTAGTCGGGCAGAAATGGAATCGTTTATTTTGCGGGCAAAGGTATAATAATGGGATTCCAGTCTCCACCTGCGGCTTATTTTTGAATAATCGATTTCGGCCTGTGTATTCCCTCTGTAATCATGATTCCCCAGAACCGGATACCAATCCACCTGCAGCGAAGGTTTGGAATAGATATTTTCAAATGAAGTGAGCCAAAGCGGGTCCTGCGCGGAAGCCACTCCCTGAATCTGGAAATTATCACCACAGGAAACGATAAATTTAGGATCAAGCGAATCAGCAAGCGTTGCCATTTCATCGGCAACTTCTTTCTGAAATTTCCATCCGTTCCATCCCCAATCGCTTATAATAAAGAAGGTAAGCGATTTATGGCTAATATTTAATGTGATGTTTGTACTGTCTGCAACCGGCCGAATCTCTTTTTTGGTTTTATGGACGCACGATGTACTTATGAACAGAAATAAAAGGAAGTAAATAATGACGGTTTTATTTGTTATCATGATTGTTATTTTAAAAATCCGATGCAAGTTTACCCACTTGCAAATAGGCCTGCAATAGCGCTTTTAACAGAAATAGGATAGTCATTTTTACCAGCCTTGTTTAAGTTAATATTAAGCCCATGCCAATAGTGAGGAAGACGGATTTAATGCCGGTAAATCCTAACGAAAATTTAATATCAGCTGCATAAGCATAATGAAGATTTAACCTTTATTTAATTCCTTCTAAAAACCGGATAGACGAGGGAAACGTATTTTCGCTGTATAAAATTCTATATGCAGCCTATGGATATGCCTGCCAAACGTATCATTATTGCCGACGATCATGCCGTTGTGCGTATGGGGCTGCAGTTAATTCTCGATGAAACCGCAGATATGTCCATAACAGACGAAGCCGCGAATGGACAAGAGTTGCTTGATAAGCTCTCGGTAAACAATTACGATCTTATTATTCTGGATTTGTCCATGCCTGGCAAGGATACTTTTGATGTTCTGAGAGAAATAAAAACAGGTTGGCCGCATATTCCGGTTGTAATTTTTTCGATGAATCCGGATGATATCTATGCTGTCCGGATGATACGCAACGGAGCTTCTGCCTATATTAACAAGGAAACAAATACCGAACAGGTTGTTGTTATCCTTCGCACGGTGTTAAAAGGGAAAAAATATATCTCGCCTCACCAGGCAGAAATGCTTGCAGAGTTGATATCAACGCCTGAAAAATCGGTTCCTGCTGCCCATGAATTATTAACCGACAGGGAATTCCAAATCTTCTTC
>DATBXH010000208.1:0-2558 GCA_036514375.1 Bacteroidales bacterium
GATATTAAAAAAACGATTGAGTTTGCCAATCAGCATAAGATTACTCTGATTCCCAGAGCTGCAGGAACTTCTCTTGCTGGTCAGGTTGTTGGTAATGGGCTCATTATAGATATTTCAAAATATTTTACTAAAATTTTAGAAATTAACAAAGAAGAACATTGGGTAAGGGTTCAACCTGGCGTAGTATTGGATGAACTCAATCAGGTATTGGAACCATACGGATTGTTTTTTGGACCGGAGACTTCTACTTCAAATCGCTGCATGATAGGCGGAATGATTGGTAACAATTCCTGTGGTTCACATTCTATTATTTATGGAAGCACGCGAGATCATACCCTTGAAATAAAAGCGTTATTGAGTGATGGGAGCGAGGTTATATTCAGCGATTTAACAGAATCGGAATTCTTTAAAAAATGTGAATTTGAAACCCTTGAAGGACGGATATATAAGAATATCCGTGATTTGTTAACAAATGCATTTAATCAGCAAGAGATCCGTTCTCAATTTCCAGATCCAGAACTTAAAAGACGAAATAATGGGTACGCAATTGATCTCCTTTTGGAAACCCAACCCTTTGCTAAAAATAATATTCCTTTCAACTTTTGTAAGTTACTTGCAGGATCAGAGGGTACGCTTGCGTTTATTACTGAAATAAAACTTAATCTGGTGCCGCTACCTCCTAAAGTAAAAGGGGTTATATGTGTCCACCTTCAATCTGTTGAAGAATCATTACACGCAAATCTAATCGCTTTAAAATACAATCCGGGAGCTGTTGAGCTGATGGATAATGTTATACTGAATCTTACTAAAGGAAATATCACGCAACAGCGTAACCGTTTTTTTGTACAAGGTGATCCGGGAGCCTTGTTAATTGTGGAATTTGCAAGGGAGACCCAAGAAGAGATCAATGAGATTTATGAGAAACTTGTAACCGAACTCAAAGCTTCCGGTTCTGGTTATCATTTTCCATTGCTTTTTGGAGCAGATATCAGCAAAGTCTGGGCATTACGTAAGAGTGGGTTAGGCATTTTGTCCAATATGCCAGGTGATGCCAAGCCGGTTTCGTTAACTGAGGATACTGCTGTAATCCCCAAATTATTGCCAAATTATATACACGATTTTAACCAATTACTCGAACAATATAATCTTAGTTGCGTCTATCACGCCCATATCGGTTCCGGAGAATTGCATTTACGGCCGGTTTTAAATCTTAAGGATCCAAAGGACGTGGAATTGTTCCATAAGGTAGCTCTTGAATCAGCAAAACTAGTTAAAAAGTACAGAGGTTCACTTAGCGGTGAACATGGTGATGGACGATTACGTGGCGAATTTATTCCATTGATGATTGGAGAACACAATTACCTGCTTCTACAGGAGATAAAGAAAGTCTGGGATCCAAATAATATTTTCAATGCTCGGAAAATAGTGAACACCCCACCTATGAATACACAGTTAAGGTATGAACCGGGAGTTAAGACCAAAGAAATAAAAACATACTTTGATTTTTCATCCACTCAAGGCATCATGCGTGCTGCTGAGAACTGTAATGGTTCAGGTGATTGTCGAAAGTCTGAGATCATCGGGGGTACCATGTGTCCAAGCTATATGGCTTCAAGAGATGAGAATACAACTACCAGAGCCAGGGCAAACATTTTACGTGAGTTTCTCACGCACTCACGCAAGGAAAATCCGTTTGATCACAGGGAGATTTACCAGATCATGGATTTGTGCCTCTCTTGCAAAGGTTGTAAAAGTGAATGTCCATCGAATGTAGATATGGCCAAACTTAAAGCTGAATTCTTGCAACATTACTATGATGCTAATGGTATTCCGCTTCGATCCTTGGCAATTGCTTACATTAATAAGATTAATGGGATTGCGTCATTTATGCCTGTTGTTTATAATGCTTTAGTTACTAATGATTTTACAGCAAATATCATAAAAAGGACTATCGGATTTGCCAAAGAGCGGAGTATTCCCAAACTGGCGCCAAAAACATTAGTCAACTGGGCCAAACGAAATTTGCCACAGCTGAACCATTCCCTATTTGGGCATAATCGCAAAATATGGTTGTTTATTGATGAATTTACCAATTACAATGACGTGGAAATAGGTATAAAGGCGATTAAATTATTGAATAAACTAGGTTACCATATTGAAATTCCAAAACATAAGGAGAGTGGAAGAACTTTCTTATCAAAAGGTTTAGTAAAGAAAGCTAAAAAAATTGCTAATCAGAATGTTATTATGTTAAGTGGAAAAGTTACAGAAGAGATGCCTTTAGTAGGAATTGAACCGTCATGTATCTTAACATTTAGAGATGAATATCCGGATTTGGTGGATTCCCATTTATGCCAGAATGCCAAAACTTTGGCCCTAAATGCCTTGTTTATAGATGAGTTTCTAGCCAGGGAAATTGATCGTAATGCTATTAAATCGGAACTGTTTACCAACGAAAGCAGGTTAATAAAACTTCATGGTCATTGCCAGCAAAAAGCTTTGATATCGACAGAATGCACAAAAAAAATATTGACCCTTCCAATAAATTATAAGGTGAG
>DATBXH010000209.1:0-5640 GCA_036514375.1 Bacteroidales bacterium
TAAGTTATTTGCTGCTGCAGCTTTTAATGTTTCGTCACATTACGATACGGCAATTTTTAATTATTTCAACCAAACTGCTGAGATTCCTGTATTCAAGCAGAGTATCCTGAATAGTGCTACGTTAAGATATGGGGAAAACCCACATCAGAAGGGATATTTCTTCGGTGATTTTGAAGCCATGTTCGACCAGATTCACGGCAAAGAAATTTCGTACAATAACCTTCTCGATATTGATGCTGCTGTTGCGTTAATAGCTGAGTTTACAGATACAACCTTTGCTATTCTTAAACACAACAACGCTTGCGGATTGGCCTCACGCGATAAACTTATTGATGCATGGAAAGATGCGCTTGCTGGAGATCCGGTATCCGCATTTGGAGGAATTCTCATTACTAACCGTAATGTCGACGAGGAAACTGCAACTGAAATCAATCAATTGTTTTTTGAGGTAATTATTGCTCCATCCTATGATAATAAGGCTTTAGAAACACTAAAATTGCGTAAAAACAGGATTATTCTGATACAAAAGAAGGTTGATTTGCCTGCTTTTACGCACCGTTCGTTACTGAATGGTGTTGTAATGCAGGAAAGAGATACCAGTGTTGAGACTGAAAAGGATTTGCAGACGGTAACCAAACTTGCTCCATCAGCAAACGAGATTACTGATTTAATATTTGCGAATAAAATTGTAAAGCATACAAAATCTAATACCATTGTTCTGGCTAAAAACAAGCAGCTTTGCGCTAGTGGAGTAGGTCAGACTTCGCGTGTGGATGCTCTTAAACAAGCCATTGCCAAAGCAGGGACATTTAATTTTGATTTAAAAGGGGCTGTAATGGCTAGCGATGCCTATTTCCCATTTGCTGATTGTGTAGAAATAGCGCACGAAGCCGGAATTTTAACCGTAATTCAACCCGGTGGTTCGGTTCGGGATAACGATTCCATTGAGTATTGCGATCTGCATAACATGTCTATGGTATTTACCGGCATCAGACATTTTAAACATTGATAAACAGTAAAAAACAGATAAACTATGGGCCTCTTTTCATTCTTAACTCAGGAATTAGCCATTGATCTTGGCACGGCTAACACGATCATTATTCATAATGATAAAGTGGTAGTTGACGAACCTTCCATTGTTGCTATCGACCAGGCAACCGGAAAGCTTATTGCAATAGGAGAAAGAGCAAGACAAATGCATGGTAAAACCCACGAGAACATCAAAACAATTCGTCCGCTTAGAGACGGGGTTATTGCCGACTTCCATGCTGCTGAGCTCATGATTCGTGGTATGATTAAAATGATTAACAGTAAAAACAACTGGATCACACCTTCGCTTCGTATGGTGGTTTGCATACCTTCAGGAAGTACTGAGGTTGAGGTGCGTGCTGTTCGTGACTCATCCGAACACGCTGGTGGTCGGGATGTTTATATGATTTATGAGCCAATGGCTGCTGCAATTGGTATCGGGTTGGATGTTGAGGCCCCGGAAGGTAGCATGGTGGTTGACATAGGAGGAGGAACCTCAGAGATCGCAGTAATCGCTTTAGGAGGCATTGTATGTAATAAATCCATTCGTATTGCTGGTGATGGTTTTACCAGTGATATTCAAGCTTACATGCGTCATCAGCATAATATTAAAGTAGGTGAACGCACAGCTGAGGAAATTAAGATTCAGGTGGGATCTGCATTGCCCGATTTGGATACACCACCTGAAGATTATATTGTAAGAGGTCCTAACCTTATGACAGCATTGCCAATTGAGGTTCCGGTTTCTTACCAGGAAATAGCCCATTGTTTGGATAAATCCATTTCTAAAGTTGAGACAGCTATTCTTGGGGTTCTTGAACAAACTCCTCCCGAATTATATGCCGATATTGTGCAAAAAGGGATTTACCTGGCTGGCGGGGGAGCTTTATTACGTGGATTGGACAAACGTTTTACTGATAAGATAAATATTCCTTTCCATGTTGCTGAGGATCCGCTGAGGGCTGTAGCTCGTGGAACCGGAATTGCTTTGAAAAATGTGGATCGTTTTCAATTCCTGATGAGATAATTTCGGTTATTCAATTAGAAAATGCGGAATTTTTTAAACCTGATATACAAGTATCATTATGTGCTGCTGTTCCTCTTTTTAGAAGGGTTTGCTTTATTTATTATTATTCAGAATAATAACTTTCACAGGTCAAAATATCTTGAATTTTCCACTCGGTTTTCAGGTGGATTCTATTTAAAAGTTAACGGTTTAAAGCAATATTTTGCACTTAAAGGGATTAATGCAACTCTGGAAAAGGAGAACATTGAATTAAGAAATAAACTGGCCACATTTAGGAAGATTATTCGTGAAAAGAAAGATTCTGTCATTGATACTGCTTACAAGCAACGTTATGTATATTTTTCTGCCAGGGTGGTAAATAATTCAGTAAACAAGCTTTATAATTATATAACCCTGGATAAAGGAACTAGTGATGGAGTGAGGTTAGACATGGCTGTCATTTCGTCAACCGGTATTGTGGGGTTTGTAAATGGAGTTTCTGAGCATTTTTCTACAGTTATTCCAGTAATCAATAAAGATTTTAGGGTGTCAGGCATGTTCAAATCAAATGGTTTTTGGGGATCTGTGGCCTGGACCGGAATCAATCCTGATGTATGTACTTTAAATGAAGTTCCCCATCATGTAAATGTGAAAGTAGGAGATACTATTGTTACAACTGGCTCAAGTACTTTCCCTGAGGGTATTCCGATTGGTACGGTTTTGGAGTCCGAGTTCAAGGGGGGGAATTTTTATAACATCAAGCTAAAGCTGGCTAATGATTTTAGAAGTACCAATTATGTTATACTTGTGGATGATCTTAAGAAAGCTGAGCAATTAGGATTAGAGAAAAAAACGAAGCATGATTAGAGAACTGACCAGAAATATTGGGAATTTTATCTTTTTGGTATTATTACAGGTGCTGGTTTTAAACCATATAGAATTTAGTGGTTTTGTCAATCCTTATTTATATGTGCTTTTCATAATTCTGCTCCCTTTCGAAACTCCGAAATGGTTGCTTCTTTTATCTTCTTTTTTACTCGGGTTTACAATCGATATTTTTATGGGAACCTGGGGGATTAATGCTTTCGCCTCTGTATTTATGGGATATTTAAGACCTTATCTGCTTAAAGTCATTGCTCCTCGTGATGGTTACGAAGCCGGAACGAAACCGAGCGTTAAGTTTTTTGGCTTCGAATGGTTTATAAAATATGCTGCAATTCTTGTTGTTGCACATCATTTTGTTTTACTTTTTACAGAAGCTTTTAAATTTCATCATTTTTTTTCTACCTTATTAAAGGTGATACTCAGTTCAATTTTTACCATGATTTTGGTAGTTCTGAGTCAACTTCTTACACAAAAACGGTAATATGAATCCGTATGCTTTCAGGCGGTATATCATTGCGGCAATATTCATAGCTACCGCCCTGCTTTATATATTACGGCTTTTTTATTTACAAATTATTGACAGATCGTATGAGCGTTCAGCCGAGAATAATTCACGACGGTTTGTAACGCAATATCCGGCGAGAGGCTTAATGTTCGATCGTAACGGTAAACTGATGGTGTATAACGAAGCTGCTTATGATTTGATGATTACCCCGGTGGAAGTTAAGGCTTTCGACACCGTTGAGTTTGCGTCACTTATAGATATGTCAATTGCCACGGTCAGGGAAAAGATTAAAAAATCGAAAGTTAAAACAAAAACCAACAATATTTTTAAACCATCCTTATTTGCGAGTCAGCTCTCTGCTCAGACGTATGCCCTATTGGAAGAGAAATTATATAAATACCCGGGTTTTTTCGTTCAAATAAGAACATTAAGAAGATATGCCAAACCAATAGCTGCGCATTTACTTGGATATGTTAGCGAGGTAGATAGTAATGAAATTAGGGATGATAGTTATTATAAGACAGGCGACTATATAGGTAAAAGCGGTTTAGAAAAATCTTATGAGACCGAATTACGCGGGAAAAAAGGTGTAACAATTCAACTGGTAGATGTTCACAACAGGGTAAAAGGATTATTCCAGAATGGTAGATATGATACGGCAGCAGTAGTTGGTAATGATTTAACGCTCTCTATCGATCTTGATTTACAGACCTATGGCGAATATCTGATGCAAAATATGAGTGGCGGAGCTGTTGCCATTGAACCTTCAACTGGTGAGATTCTGGCGCTTATTTCCGAACCCACTTATGACCCACAATTGCTAATAGGGAGGGAACGTTCAATTAATTATCCTAAACTCAGCCGTGATTCTATCAATCCTTTGTTTTTCCGTGCTGCAATGGCAAATTATCCTCCCGGATCTACTTTTAAGATTATTAATGGAATTATAGGCCTTCAGGAGGGAGTTCTTTCTCCGTCAACCCGTTATAGTTGTCCTGGAGGATATAATTATGGCGGGCCTAAGTTACTTGCCTGCACCCATGTGCATGGTTCACTGGATCTTGCTGGTGCTGTGGCACAATCATGCAATACTTATTTTTGTAATGTTTTCAGGACAATTATTGATAACCGGAAATATTCCACCGTAAAGGAGAGTTATAATATCTGGAGAGACGATGTAATGAGTTTTGGAATAGGTCACAGGCTTGGTACGGATATTCCAAATGAGCTTAACGGTAATGTTCCATCAGCAGGTTATTATGATAAGGTTTTTGGGAAAGACAGGTGGAAGTCGGCAACCATTATATCTTTGGCTATAGGTCAGGCCGAAATGGGGATAACACCTTTGCAACTGGCTAATATGACAACAGTTATCGCGAACAGAGGTTATTATTATATTCCTCATTTGGTACGAAATATTAAAAACGAAAAAGGCATCGATCCTAAATTTTTGGAAAAACATTATACTCCATTTGACACATCGACATTCAATCGAATTATTGCTGGAATGAGAGGAGCTGTAGTCAATGGAACTTCCACTGAGGCACAACTTCCTGGAATTGAAGTATGTGGGAAAACAGGTACAGCTCAAAACCCTCATGGAAATAACCATTCTGTATTTGTTACCTTTGCACCAAGAATAAATCCGAAGATTGTCATTGCAGTTTATGTGGAGAATGCAGGGTATGGTGCTACCTGGGCATTACCAGTAGCAAGCCTTATGATGGAAAAGTATATGACTGGGAAAGTAACACGACCAGCATTAGAACAACGTGTATTGAGCTTTAGACGTAAATATGTTCCGAAGAGATAATATAGTAGCGAATATTGATTGGACAACAGTTGTTGTTTATCTTATCCTTGTGGTCATGGGGTGGTTAAACATTTATGCTGCTGTATATAACGATGAGCATAGCAGTATTTTTGATTTTTCACAGCGTTACGGATCTCAGTTGATATGGATTGTTTTGGCGTTACTCCTTGCGCTTTTCATTTTCATGATTGATTTGAAGTTTTATCCCTTCTTTGCATATATTATTTATGGGTTTACCATCTTCCTGCTCATTCTCGTGTTGATTTTTGGAAGGGAAGTGAATGGTGCCAGAGCATGGTTGAAATTTGGTTTTTTTTCCCTGCAGCCCGGGGAATTTGCTAAGCTAGGCACTGCGTTGGCTATTGCCAAATACCTGAGTGCCTATAATATAAAGGTAACAAG
>DATBXH010000210.1:0-2890 GCA_036514375.1 Bacteroidales bacterium
TCATATATTTTCCTTCCCCATCTCGAAAATACGGTAAACCTGAAATGGCGGATAGAAATGTTGTATATTTTAAAAGTGGGGTATGATGTACTGCCGGGTTTAAAACAATTGGGTAAGTCGGGCCAGGTATTTGAACCGCCGGTACCGCCGGATTTACCAATCTCACCCGGACTAACAGTAATCTTCATATTGGTGGAATCGATACATCCGTCGAGACTTTGAGTAATAAGCCTTATCCTGAAGGAATCGGTAGCAAAATAAGTATGGGAAATACGAACAGTGTCCTTTCGTTTGGTCGAATCATTATCTCCAAAGAACCAGGTAGAGAGTACCGTATTTTTCGAATTATTTATAAAAGTGGCCGTAAACGGCGCCGAATTTTTCCCGTCAACTACCGGATGGGTATCCGTGGTGTCAAACAGCGCCTTGCTGATGATGGGTGTATAATTGACCACATCCTGGTTACTGACAGCACCATACCTGTCCTTCACATAAACATAGAATTTGGCTTTCTCAACAGGTAACATATTTTTCAGAATCCTAAACCAATAAGAGGTATCTCGTGGAGTCGGGATCAGTGATGGATCCGCAGAACAATTAAAGATTAGTCCAGGTTGTATCTGTTTTATGCCTTTGGTATTGTAATAAATAAACTTAGTATGTTTGACGAAGACCCTAATATCAGTGTACTCGCAGTTATAGCGGTTGTATCTGATATCATCAAGGTTTTCCTTTTCAATCGATACGGAGAGACTATCCTTATAAACCCATGCTACATAATAATAATCGTTACCAGATGCATTGATATGAACCCTGTAACCACCACTTGGTAAACCGGCTACAATAGAATCAGCGTCAGGAATGGAATTGGGAAGAGGCAGGGTAAATGATTGGGCTGTCGTATCGTACATCATCCACTTAAAAGTTGCCGGGCCGGTAACAGGATTTCTGGCTACCAGACTGTCTCTTGACGGAGAATAATAAACATAAATGCTACTATCATTCGTAATCACAGATGTTCTGATAACGGTGTCGGCATTCACATTGAAAATTTGCCCGGATGCCAGGTTTGGTAAGCTAACGGTCAGTAATAAATAACAAAAAATGTTACGGAATCGAAATCTCATTAAACTGCTTTTTTGCAAAAATATAAACTGAAAAGTAATAAGTTTATTTTTAAGCAAGATATTTATTTTTTAGCTCACCAGAAAGTTTATTACTGATTGTAAGAGATCAGGTCATCCTCGCTCCCGCTGTCCCTGGCAAGCAAAAGAATTTTCAGACGGCAGCAATTATCATTTATTGCAAAACTAAAATACCATTTGGCAAGTTTTGGTTTATTCAGATTGTAGTAACACATCCCCACATAATAATTCAATTCGACATTTTCAGGATTGACACTCAAAGCATGCTGAAATAACAACAAAGCAGCATGGTACTCTTCTTCCTGGTAATATTTTACTGCTTTCCAATAGATATTTTCAATTTCAGGATTTTTTGGTTCAGCTGCCGATACGTTTGCATTTATCATGCAAACAAAGAAAAGAATGAGGTAAAGGTGTGCTTTCATAGATTGAGGTATTTTATTGATATATACCTCATAAATTGCCTTTGGGTTTGGAACATTACATTAACACTTAATCTGTTTTGACAGAAAAATTAGAATGACTGACAAAAAATAAAATGTTTATAAACAGACGATTATACACAATTCTGATTCCCTGTTAATTTAAGCAAAGCTGTTTTTGAGAAACGTACGAAATTCCTTCTACTGTTGCGATTTGAAATAGTGCCTGGTAAGCACCTTTTTTAAGTCTCTGACGATTATTTGATGTGCAACGATTTCCACATGGTTATAGTGCGGTAACTCCGCTGCAGTGCGGACAATATCCTTATCAGTGATATCTACCTGATAGAGTATCGAAAGTAATCGACCATAATCCCTCTCGAGCAAGACACCTACCTGCTCCGTCAGTTGACTGTGCAGTTCATGATAAGCCACATCTGTATTACCTGAAAAGGTAATCGTAACTCCAAACATACCAAAGTCTTTCATTATCTGGGCGACGGTTTCCCCTACAATATCTATGCTGCTTAAAAAGGAAGCTACGTTATCATTCCGGACTTCAGGTAATCCCATATAATCTATATTTCTGAATTCATCGACAAGATAAGCAATGTTAACATCTTAAATGAACCACGACGATACAAAATTTAAAAAATACCTGCATTTGCTTCATTCCTGAAAAGATCACAATTTCAACAATAGTTGCACTTTCAGTTCAGATTTTCTGTTTCCCTGAATTTCGTAAAGTCCTGTGCCAACTGTTTCCTTGTCTGCATACTGAGTAATACCGTATTTTAACCAAACGTCCAAACAACGGTAAGGAAAATATTTCACCATGATATATGTTCTGGAACCTTTATCCGAGAAAGCCGGGATGTTAAACGTGTACAAAAGATCATTTTCGTAAACATAGATCCGGCTGTTATAATCGTCTGTTTCAAAGAGTGCATATCTCAGATAAAATCTGACCGGTTTTTTGGGTATGGATAATTCCACATCCTGCCCAAGATAAAAACCTCTCGAAGCTCTTATGAGTTCATTTTTAAATCGCGATAACTCCAAACGACTTTGGAACGTAACATTATCCATGACGTGATACGTCAAACTATACCTAATCCTTTCCTGAATTGTCCGTGCAATGATGCTTTTAGCATCACCGTCCTGGCTATAATTATTATTCTTACTTTTATTCCTGTATTGCAGATACATTTGTAACATGTTGTTTGGATCATAATTGATCTGTACCAGAAAATCACGGCCGTATGATGGCATATCCGCACCATATGTCAGCCATGGAAAACGAAATACATCCATATATCCTGA
>DATBXH010000211.1:0-2713 GCA_036514375.1 Bacteroidales bacterium
CGGTAGTCGAGCCGGTAGTGGAACTACCTGTTGTGGAACTTGTTGAAGTAGTATCAGAAGATGTTGTGGTGGTTGTACTTGTGGATGTTCCCGTTAATGTAATGAAGGTAACACTTAAAGGTGCCAACGAGCAGCTAACTGTCCCTGCACTGTAAGTAACAGTTCCATTTTTTACAAATCTTGAATTATCATTCTGATAGAACGATTGATTTACATCGGTATCGGTAATAACCACTGCACTTTGGGTGGTAGGTGTAAAATTGGATATTTTTGCTGTAAAAGGAACTGTTTGTGTCGTCGATCCGTTAACAATTGTGATGTAAAGCTTGGTTCCATCGCTGCTTTTTGTAACCATCAGCGGGGTTAACGGTCCGGTATAGGTTAAATTTCCTGACGATCCATCATCCACATTATGAATGGCACTTCCTGTATAACTTGGAGCTGTTCCATTGAAATCAACTACATAGTCGCCGGTATTATTAATCATATAATTATAGAGCCAATACAAATATGTTGTTTTACCATCAAGTAACACGCTCTTCTGGCTATATCCTGCGGGGACTAATACGCCAGGCTGATTACCAGCCGTATGCCAGCAGTTCGAACCCAAGGTATACCCGTCACGAACCGTATAAATCATTCGTACAGCCTGGTGCAGTGTTCCAACAATATTACCGCATTTATCATTCCATTCGCCGGTTTGTGAAACTCCATTTACAGTACCATCGGCCAATAAACGCCATTCGGTATCAATCTGGGGGATTGGTTTTCCTGTCTTCGATAAAATGTTCTGATTCTCATAAGCGATATAATCCAGATCCTTGAAATTTTCAGCAAGGATAAGATCAGTAGTGGAATATTGATCGGTATTGGTTATGCCATACCAGTGACCGGCAATAAAGTCAGCTTTACCATTGATATTGCTTAATACCTGATCGGTATACCAGCTCCGGCGGCAAATTTCGCAACCAACGATCATGGTAGAATCAATGGCTTTAACAGCAGCATAGCAATCCTTTACATGTTGTGCATAAGTAACCGGATTTTCGAGACCTGAGCCCCAGGCATACTGAGGTTCATTTGAAATTTCCCAATATTTAAATCCGTAGCCTTTTGATTTTACGTAATTGATGGCATCCTGATAAACAGGCACACCCAGGATAGTAGATGCCTGATAATGTTCGATACAAATAATAATCTTATTTTGAGGTATATTGTTACGGTTGCAGACAACAGCCAGCATATCAAGACCATTATGTAATCCACCTGCTTCATAATATGTAAAATAAATACGAGACATAGGCAGGTTTAAAGATTTCAATTGATTTTCACAAACAGTGCTAAATATATAACTCGTACCTGCTGTGTTAAAAAAACTGGCACTAGTGTTTACCCAGGTAATCCGAAAGTTAGCAGCTCCCATATTATCCCTGCAAGCCTTTGATAAAACACTATTTGCATCTACATTAACAGCAGTTGAACTTCCTGTCAATGTTAATTTGTGCTGAAGCGAAGTTTTAGGCGCCGGATAACCTATCCCGGTAAGCTTTAAATCTTGTGCGGCGGCTAATTGCTGATTCCCATCGTTAGTGGGTAATGATTCCTTTTTACAGGAAAGAATGCTTAACGCTAAAAAAGCGCCTAAAATGAGTAATTTACTTTTTTTCAAATTCTTCATATTCCCTACTTTTTTTAATTATTAATTGGTTAATTGCTTTTGACAAAATGCTGTTTTGAATTGACTAAAATCATTTTTTCGTTGACAAACAGCATTTTTTCGTTGACAAAATATTCTACGCCGGTTTATTACTTATGTTGTCGAGAAGATATTTTTTTTTCATCTAACGCTATGTAATTCAATGTATAAATGGTATAGGGAGATTTGCAGATGATAAAATTAATTATCTAACCAGGTAAGATTTTGAGATTGTTTAGAATTTGAGGGCTATTAAAAAAACAATTCCTGTTTCATCAATTCACCTGATATCGGAACATGAGAATCATATTTTCCCATAAAATTTTCTGTTGTTTGTTTTGAATCGGATTTACTGGCTTCTACAAATAAAAAAACACCCTCAGGAATAAATCCCTGAGGGTGCAATCATAAATTGGTTACTTGAAATTAGTATTGAAAAAACAAATGATTCTTTAGATCAACTATCTAATTTAACGGAAATCAATAATTTATCCGAATGATAGGATGCGTAATCACCAAATTACCTGCCGAAAACCGATAAAGATAAGCACCTTCCTTTACATCGGTGCCATTACTTTCTTTGCCATCCCAGGTAATCGTATAACTTCCCTGGTCAAAGTCCTTATTAAGGACTTCCGCTAATGTTCGTCCATTTATGTCGAGTATATCAATCTTTACAGTCGATAGTTTATCGAGAGTAAAATCAAACGTGCACTGTGTGGTAAAAGGATTAGGATAAACCTTAACTTTCTTCATATCAACACTGGCGGAAGTGGTGGCCGCTTTAAGCTCCAGGACAGCTGTGCCCCGGGACGAAAATATGTTAGACTGATTGCTCGAAAACACGAGCTCCGGTTCGATTACCTGATCCTGGCTAGCTTTCCATACTTTCATCGTAATCTTATCGCCCGGGTTATAGCCAACTATTTTAGTATCGGAATCGCTCATTCCTGTGGCTATACCAACAATATTATCACCATTATAGCTCAAAACTCCCACGCAACTGGAACCATCAAA
>DATBXH010000212.1:0-4557 GCA_036514375.1 Bacteroidales bacterium
ATGTATACCTCATCTACCTCCGGATGTTCTTCCCTGTCCACCTTAATGCATACCAGGTACTCATTCATCATACCTGCCACTTCCTCGTCCTCAAAAACCTCGTGTGCCATCACATGACACCAGTGACAGGTTGAATATCCAATGGATACCAGCACCGGTACATTGCGAAGGCGGGCCTCCTCAAAAGCCTTATCACCCCACATGTGCCAGGCCACCGGATTATCCTTATGTTGCAGTAAATATGGATTGCGTGAATGACTGAGTTCGTTTTTTACTGAAATCATTGATCGATACTTTTGATTTTCGTAGTTTTGATATAACTGCACCAATGTGAAGATATCAGGACTAAAACAAACACAGGAAAGATAAGTTTTGCATGGAATTTAAAGCTCCTCCCCCTTTTCGGCTAAACCCCTGGAAACACCATTTGCAATGGGTTAAAAACCATATTGAAATGGCGATGAAAACCGGCGAAAAGGATTTAACCGAAGAAATTATTTATAATATCAGGGCTATCAACAGTAACCATGTGGATATTTATACAGGCAACATGCCTCCGGAAATGATTATAGCAAATATGTCCGGAAAATTATTAGATTTAGGGATCTCTGATAAGCCGGAATTTGTTAATTGGCTAATGCCGCAGGGATTTCAATTGCTTACGCTGGACGATTCATCGGTTTGGGTGATCCGCGAAGGCGTGGAGGATGAATGGTATATTCATTTTCATCCGGCAAGGAATTCAGTCAATGCCATAAGGATACAGGGAAATTCATGGAAAACTGCAATCACTGCAAAATTATCCGGCTATTCTGCTTCGGAACTTTCGCTTCAGGTTATCAATGATATCCGGAAAAACACGCTGGAGATCTCACCTGTAAAAGATCTCAGAAAAAGCCATGGTTTGCGAAAGGCTTTCGAATTATTAGGATAACGGCATCAGATCGCAATACCAGAAACCATTGATCTCTTTATTATCTTTGGCATGCGAAGGGTATTCCTTGTATAATTTTTCACCAATGGTAAAGGAAACCGGCTTCTTAAATATGGGTCCGTCAAATACAAACGAATGAAACTCTCCGTTCTCGCCGCACGGGTCCACATGGGTGGGTAATTGTTTTAAGAAGTCACGATCGATAATACGCCCGGCAAATGATTCATCCAGGTATTTGGTATCCACCGATACCACGATGGTTTTAAATCCCAGGTCGATAAATTCGTTCACCAGCTTACGTGAATCATTCTTCCATAAAGGAAAAACAGCTTTCATCCCCACTTTAGCCAGATGTTCCTCACGCCATTTTTTCAGATCTTCCAGGAAAATATCGCCAAATATGGCATGTTCAATTTGCTTTTCCTTCAGTTCCTTCATTTTACCTGTAACTACCTCGTCATAATCATCCATGGAAGCCACATCGGGCAACCATAACTTCTCCAGCGGAATACCAATATTTTCAGCCTGTTGATCCAGCAGTTTTTCCCGTACACCATGCATCGAAATCCTTTTATACTGCTTACTGATTGTAGTAACCAGGTGCTCAACCGAGTATTTATTACCGGTGAGTATTTTATAAAGGGCTAAAGCAGAGTCCTTGCCCCCGCTCCAGTTGAAAAAAGCCTTTGTTTTCATGGCTTCAAATATAACATCAATTTGCAGTTCAACTCCTTCATCATTCACGCAGGTAAAAGGATTTTGACGAAAAATTGACGGATCTGTGAATAGCTGATATCCCTTCTCTCATAGATGAGCGAACAATTCATTATAAATGAATTTGTTTTCCGGGTAAATTTATTCTTTTGTAGATTTGACGATCATTTCTTACAAGCATGCAGACTTTATTGGCCTTTGATCAGGTTTCGTTCAAACGTAATAACGAATTGATTTTTGAGAACCTTTCCTGGGAAGTAAAAAAGGGAGAGAACTGGGCAGTTACCGGAAAATCCGGGTCCGGGAAATCGACGTTACTGGAGGCGTTACATGGGAACTTCCTTGTTTATAGCGGTTCTGTCCTGAATTACTTCGGATTTGTCCCTGAGAGCGGAATTTACGGGATATCCAAACACGCATCGTTTGTATTTTTCAAAGACAGTGAGATAAATTACAATAATTATTATTATCAGCAACGTTACAATAGTATGGATGTTGAAGGAACCTTTACGCTTCGCCGTTTTCTGTTTGGCGACAAAGCTATTTCCGAAATATCCGGTCAGTTATTTAATAATTTGCAGCTTGAAGAATTACTCGATAAAGAATTCATCAAGCTTTCCAACGGTGAAACCAGAAAAGCATTGCTTGCAAAAGCATTGTTGAAGAATCCGAAATTACTTGTACTTGATAATCCCTACACAGGGCTCGATAAAGAAGCCAGAAGCACAGTCAACGCCACCATCGACCAGCTCATCGATTCAGGCATTCAAATTATTATGGTAGGAGACTCCCGGGAACTCCCCCAAAAGATAACACATATCCTGAAGCTTGAAAACTTCCGTATTTTACATGCCGGAGAAAAGGAACAGGAAAAAGCCGCTTCCGTTCAGACAAGATTTGCCCCTGATTTTAAATTTGAGGGTCATACCTGGCCATCGTTTGATATTGCTGTGAAACTGACCGATGTTATGGTTCATTACGATAAAGTTATACTCGACCATATCCGGTGGACGATCCGGAGAAACGAAAAATGGGCACTGACGGGCCGAAACGGTGCCGGAAAATCAATGCTGATCAGTCTGATTTACGCCGATAATCCGCAGGCATACGCCAACGAGATCATATTGTTTGATAAGGCACGCGGTAACGGCGAGAGTATCTGGGATATTAAGGAACGGATTGGCTTTATTTCACCTGAGCTTCACTTTTATTTCGATATGTCTCTTACCTGCCGCGAAACCGCCTTGAAAGGTCTTTCGGATAACCCATACAGAAAAGTTGAACAAAAAGATTATCATCATCACATGTTACAATGGCTGTTTCATTACTTTAATATTGAAAGCCTGACGGACAAACCAATGGACAGACTTTCCACCGGACAACAAAGATTGGTCTTATTCATCAGTGTATTGATGAAAAATCCCGCACTGCTTTTGCTTGACGAACCTTTCCAGGGTTTTGACCATACAACCGTAGAGAAAGCAAAGGTTCTTCTGGATATTTACTGTAAAGACAGGACACTGGTATTTGTATCGCACAGGCAGGAAGAAATTCCCACGTGTGTCAATAATTTCGCAATGCTGACAAAAGGAAAAATAACATTATCGAATGGTAACGACATGTAGCCTTCTAATAACTATCAGCCAGTGAGTATATTTTCAAATCGTTCTGCAGTTCTCCACTGGTTCCGGGGTAAATGACCGATAATCGAATCTCGCGGCCTGGCAGCAGGTCAAAATTATTATCAGAGAATTGAGCACTCTTTTCGTAAGTATCCAAAAATACATTCTTCGCAAACTTATCGGCAATCACAGTCACATCAAAATGATCTCCAGCAGCAGTAACTTTAAATGAGATGTCAGGTACGAGTAAATCCAGGTATTTGGGGTCGATGAACGTAAGCGTATTTTCGGCAATCACTTTACCCTTTACAACCAATTGTGCCAATAGAAATACTTTAAAATTCAGCAGTTTCGGACAAACCTGATATTCATGACCTTTCCAGAGTAATTGAGCAGTATCTGAATTTAACGTCAGTGTATCTGAGAAATTCCAGATCCCGTTTCCGGTAAAATCCATGACTTTAAGCCTTAATTCTGCTTTCATTGAAGCCAAAGAATCGTTTACAGCATAAACATTTAATCTACCATTTGTTAATTCAGGAATGATAGCCACGTTGGCAAACGCCCTGCGAACAGCATAATGAGCTGGCTTCCATAGTCCATAGTAATCGATCGTCGACCACGACATCGTTGGCCAGCAATCATTTAATTGCCAGTAAAGTGATCCCATACATCGCGGGCGATTGATCCTGTGTGCCTCGATGGCAGCCTTTAATGCCTCGCTTTGCGCAACCTGACTAACATAGACAAACGATTCGAATCCTGAAGGGTCGTTATAATACATTTGGATATAGTTGGACATCATCTGGTTGCCATTCATGGAAGGATTAATCCATGGCATTTTGCTCCGCTGCCGGAACTCCATCAGAGACGAATGAACGTCAAGGTCACTGTCGTTTGCAAATGTATGTAACGTCTTCAAACATGGGAAGGACTGCAAACCGTACTCGCTCACAAACCGGCCCGGACGATCCGCATACGCTGAAAAAGGAGCGGTTTCATACCATATTCGCCATTCATGTTCATCTCCAGACTTTTTATCCGGAATTTTATTGTAATAAGAGGAAGGAGAAGAAGGCCAGTAGGCCGTTTTAGGATCATATTCATTTACAATGCCGGGAAGCATCTTTAAAAACAGGTTTTTGTAATCGTCCCAGAGTTTTGTTGCAACCTCCCTGGGGTAACGGCTTTTCCAGTTATATTTATACCAAACCAGCAGATCTTCGTTATTTCCGCACCATAGCGCAAGGCTCGGATGATTTCGCAGACGCTTCACATTTTCGATGG
>DATBXH010000213.1:0-3172 GCA_036514375.1 Bacteroidales bacterium
AAAGTTATGCTTGGTTCAGAAAACGATTTTTTTGCAGATTGTACATATGCGTTAGCCGTTGCGTCACATGCATTACAAACGTTCAGAAAAAATTACCCTGAATAAGAATCCTTACTTCGTCTACATATAAAACTTGTTAAAAAGGTTCTATTTATACATCAATCCACTATTGTTAATTAACTTACAAATGCAAAAAACTTAATCACGAATCGATATTGCATGTAATTAAACAGTTAGACAACGTATCTTTAACAAACAATCGCAACTGTAACAAAAACACAATCAAAATCTTAACAATTTCTATTTAACTTTTTTTACAAAAAGAGATATTGAGGTGTGAAATTATTTTTAACTTGCAAAACCTAAACTCAATTTAAAGTCAAATTTAACCAATGTATTATGAAACGATTGACTATTCCAATTGGATTAATCCTGATTGTAATAGGGATACTGGTTTTAACAGAGATGCAATCGTGTAAACACGAGCCCATCTCCGGACCAGGAGGAGGCACGGTTACAACACCGACTCCCACCCCAACACAATCTCTCAACGGTGATACACTATATGCCAATAACTGCGCAGGATGTCATGGTCCATTAGCCTCTTCTGCTAAATTGGGAGCCACAACCTCTCAAATTCAGCTTGGCATAAATACCATCAGCAACATGAAGTCGCTTTCATTTTTGACTTCAGCTCAGATTCAGGCCATAGCAGATGTCCTGAAGACAACTTCCACTCCTCCTCCTGTTACGGACGGAGCAACGCTATATGCTAATAACTGTGCCGGGTGTCATGGTCCGTTGGCTACTTCAACAAAGTTGAATGCTACAGCAGCTCAAATACAGACTGGTATCACCACGATCAGTCAGATGAGTTCGTTATCTACACTGACATCGACTCAGATACAGGCCATTGCCAATGCACTGGTATCAACATCAACGCCACCACCTGTTACTGATGGTGCAACATTGTATGCAAATTATTGCGCATCATGCCATGGTCCGTTAGCTACTTCGGCGAAGTTGAATGCAACGGCAGCACAAATACAAACAGGTATTAGTACTGTTAGCCAGATGAGTTCGTTATCTACATTGACATCAACTCAGATACAGGCGATTGCAACTGCGCTGGTTTCAACAGCTCCCCCTGTTACCGATGGAGCTACCTTGTATGCTAATAATTGTGCATCATGCCATGGACCATTGGCTACTTCAACCAAGATTGGAGCCACTGTAACAAGGATTCAGAATGCTATTAGTACGGTTAGCCAAATGAATACACTCTCAACACTGACTTCGACCCAGATACAGGCTATTGCAACTACGCTTCAATCGATACCGATGCCTACAGATGGGCCATCCCTCTATGCTATTAACTGTGCAAGTTGCCATGGTCAGTTAGCCAGTTCCAGCGTTGGTAGTTCATCAGCTTCGGAGATTCAATCTGCTATTAAGGGTCAGAGACAAATGAATTATTTGTCCTTCCTCACTACGACACAGATACAGACAATTGCAAGTGCTCTTGCAGGTATTAAAGGCGGTGATAATTAATTTCGGACAGATTGCTGAAAGTAGATAACACGTTCCTCTGAATTGAATCTCATCCTCTAATATGAGATCAAATCCAAGAGGAATACGTTACGAAATCGCACACATTATGAAAATGTGTGCGATTTTTGTTTTGTAACACATAAAAGATCGGTCTTTAATCAGCTTTAGTTACATCTTTTAATTCTATTCTTTTCAGATTTCATTTGACGTGAACATAACCTTTCAAAAAAAATTTAGTCTGTGAACGAAATCTAAAAATTGTTGTTAATACTGCCTAAAAACCAAAACCTCCCATTAAGGTATACTTGCAGGAAAGCAATTATAAAGGGATTTATTCGAAAGGAACATTTATGAAAAAGTTAGTGCCCTGGATCACATATATCATATTTTTTGCCGTATTAAACGAAACAGTCTTCAATGTTTCCACACCTAAAATCGCTGAGCAATTTTCACTTACTCCTGCCGGTGTTAGTTGGATGATGACTATTTTCATGATCTTTTTCGGGATCGGCTCGGTCATTTATGGACGTTTATCGGATATTTACAGTCTGAAACGCTTAATCATTATCGGGCTCATTGTTTATAACATAGGCTCTCTGATGGGCTTTATTCTTCAATTTTCCTACCCCCTGGTTATTATAGCACGTGCAGTTCAGGGCATGGGAGGTTCGGCTATTCCTGCTTTGGTATTTGTTGCTGTTGCCCGTTATTTCGAACCAGCAGAACGGGGAAAGATATTCGGGTTGATTACATCTACGGTATCTTTGGGAATAGGCCTGGGTCCGGTTATCGGAGGATTTGTTTCTGGAACACTTCACTGGTCATACCTGTTTCTTATTCCGCCACTAATGCTCATATCAACACCATTTCTGATAAAAGTTCTACCCGACGAAATACGGCAAAAAGGGACCATCGATGTACCCGGAGCTATTCTGGTTGCCATTACGGTTGGTTTCCTTGTAGTGTATCTTAACTTTAACCAATGGTATTACTTACTGGCCTTTATTGGGTTTATGCTGGTATTTATGGTTCGTTCCGTATCCATTCCTGAACCCTTTATCAATCCGGCACTATTCAAAAATGTCAGATTCCGGAATGGAGTCATTGTAGGCTTTAGTCTTTTTTCCATTGTCATTGGAATTCTTTTTCTGATACCGTTGATGCTGCATGCAGTTTACGGATTAGAGACAAAGCAGATCGGAATGATCTTGTTTCCCGGGGCCATCAGTTCCGTCATCTTTGGCCCGGTAGCCGGAACATTGTCGGATAGGAAAGGCAACAATTATGTTGTGATTCTTGGTATCATCATGCTTATTTCAAGTATTATATTAATGTCTTTCTTGTTGAGTGTATCGGCCTATATCATAACCATTGCTTTATTGTTAACTTATGTTGGTTTCTCCTTTTTCCAGACGGCAATGATCAACAGCGTTTCATTAACTCTTCAGGAGCACGAAACAGGTGTTGGTATGGGCGTATTCAACCTGTTGGCAACACTTGCCGGAGCAATAGGAACTGCTTTGGCAGGAAAAATACTTGACGGAGGATGGCTGGAATTCGAGTTCTTTCCAACGGTATCAAATCCTAAAGGATATGCATACAGTAATATCCTGCTTCTTTT
>DATBXH010000214.1:0-3963 GCA_036514375.1 Bacteroidales bacterium
TAACAGTGCAAAGCTGCTCGAAATCAATAACCTTATTCCTGATTTCTTCAACCAAATTTCCTTCTCCTACGGTATTACAAGAGCACACCACTTTCCCGAGCAAAGGTCTGGCAGGTTTGCCACTTCGAAGCAAGCTCATACGTTTCTCGGAAAGCTCTGTCTTTTGTTTTATAAGATCCCGATATTCCGCAAATTCTGCCCTGTCACCAAACAAAATAGCACCAACCATCATGTTATTATGAATAATGCACTTTTTGTAATACCGTGCTGCTTTGTCAAAAAAGATTATTTCCTCAAACGAACCGTCATCAACAGGAGGTTCGGCAATGCCAATAGAGCAAACATCAAGGCCAGGATATTTCAATATATTCATGGAAACCGATCCTGTAAATACGCCGGTTATATCCCCGGAAATAAACCTTGCAGCCGCTTCAGCCTGCTCTTCCGCGGCGGTTGTAATGCCATATAACATATCGTTGTATTCGGCGATTTCGCCAATTGCAAAAATATCTGGATCGTTGGTTTGCAAATGGCCGTTAACCACCACACCTCGTTGAATTCTCAAGCCGCATTCCTTAGCCAGTTCAGTATTAGGCGTAGTTCCGATAGCAAAAATAACGGCTTTACACATAATCCTGTATCCGCTTTTAAGCACCACCTCCAATTCACCTTTTTCCCTCTTAAAAATATTTTCAATTTCATCATTCAGATAGAGCTTGGCACCGTGTTCCTCGATAATCTGCCTTAACAAAGTAGATGCTACCTTATCCAGTTGCCGGCTCATGAGACGATTGACCCTATTTACCAGGTTCACCCTTACATTATTTTCGTGAAGAGCAGCCACCATCTCCAAGCTAAGTAGCCCAGCCCCGACCAGTAAAATATTTTCTTCGGGATGGATGCAATTTATAATCCGCTCGGCGTCCTCACGGTTTCGAACCGTGAAGAGTCCTTCCATGTTCATGTTCACATTTGAGGGAACATTGGGCTTGCTTCCTGTAGCGAGAATGAGTTTATCGTATGTATGTTCAACATGATAGGAATCCATAATGATTTTCCTGTGACGGTCAATGGATTTAACATTGGTAGAAGTGTGCATTTCCAATTTAAGACTATGAAGCTCCTTTTCATTCAATTTCTGCAACTGTTCCCATGATTTTGACCCGGTTATGTAATCAGGTAAGAGGACGCGGTTATAGAACGGATACTTTTCGTCGGAAAAGACATGGATTTCATCACTTCCATTCAAATTCCGCAGTGTTGAAACAAACTTGAAAGCAGCAGCACCGGCACCAACCACTACAATCTTTTCTTTGGGTTTTGCATACGGTTTTACCCGTGCGGCAGTGAATTTAAAATCCGGTTCTTTAGATCGGGCATCAATGCGGGAAGAGGTTAGATTGTTAACCCGCACTAAGTCTGATTCCAGAATCTTTCCCCAGTGCATAGGTACGAAAATAACACCTTCCTTAATTTCGTCCGTAATCTTTGCCTTTAAGCGGGCGTCTCCGTGAACCGTTAAAACCTCAACAAGTTGTCCTTCAGAAATCATGTGTCTTTTGGCATCCGTTGTGTTTATTTCGACAAAAGCCTCAGCAATGTGTTGTCTTAGCTTGCTCACCTTCCCAGTTCTGGTCATGGTGTGCCATTGATCGCGGATACGACCCGACGTTAAAATAAACGGATGTTCTTTTGAAACCGGAGCAGACAGGTTTTCCGGATCCGGTGCATATATGTTGGCATGTTTATCAGGAGTATAAAACTGATGATCAGTAAACAACCTGGGAGTTCCTTCCGTCGCGTTTTTGGGATAAGGCCATTGCACTGTTCCGCCCTCCATGAGCCGTTGATAGGTTAATCCGCTGATATCAATACGGGTACCTTCCGTTAACTTTGCATGTTCGGCATAGATATCTGCGTTTGATTTATAATTAAAACCCTGAAAATTCATGCGATTTGCAAAATCGATGATAATTTCAGCATCAGGTCTTGCCTCACCCGGAGCATCTATAACCTTTGAAAGGTAACTGATACGTCTGTCAGAGTTTGTCATTGTACCTTCCTTTTCGGCCCATCCGGCAGCAGGTAAAACAACATCGGCATATTCCCGGGTGACGGAATTGTTTGAAATATCCTGTACTACCACAAACCGTGCTTTCCGTAAAGCCTCTTCAACCAGTCTCACATTTGGCAGACTTATCAGGGGATTGGTACAGATAATCCATATTGCTTTGAGTTTATCCTCAGCAAGTGCCTCAAACATCTGAGTTGCCGTATAACCAGGTTTATCGGGGATAGAGGATACACCCCAAAATCTGGCGACTTCCTCCCGATGTTCCGGGTTGTCCATGTTCCTGTGAGCCGGCAATAAATTACACAAACCTCCGACTTCGCGTCCGCCCATGGCATTAGGCTGTCCTGTGAGAGACAACGGCCCGTTCCCAGGTTTGCCTATCTTACCGGTAAGGAGTGAAAGATTTATAAGTGAAAGGTTTTTGTCCACACCAATTACGCTTTGATTGAGCCCCATCGCCCACATGGAAATAAAACCTTTGGATTCTCCTATCCATTTGGCGGCAAGTTCAATGCCCGATTTCTCTATTTTGCAAATGGCGGCAACATCATCCAATGTATATTGCATTACCTTGTCTCTGAGTGAATCAAAACCATTGGTATGAGCCTCAATAAAGGATTTATCTGTAAAATTATGCTCAATCAGCCAACGGGCAATACCGTGGTGCAAATAGATATCTGTGCCGGGCTGAATCTGCAAGTGTAAATCAGCCATAGCTGCTGACTGTGTTCTTCTTGGATCGGAAACAATAATTTTGATTTCCGGGTTTTCGTTTTTGTGCTTTTCAAGACGGCGAAACAGGATCGGATGGCACCAAGCTGGGTTAGCCCCGCTAATCAGAAAACAATCTGCCAGTTCAATGTCGTCGTAAGTTAATGGCACGGAATCCTCGCCAAGTGACAGCTTATAGCCAACCACTGCCGAGCTCATACACAATCTTGAATTGGTATCGATATTATTGGTCCTGATAAATCCTTTGGCCAGTTTATTAACTACATAATACTCCTCAGTAAGTAATTGCCCCGAAACATAGAAGCCTACTGCATCCGGGCCAAATTTATCCGTTAACGTTTTAAAAACTGCAGCTGTACGGTTAAGCGCGGTATCCCACGAAACTCGAATTCGTGGCATATTTTTAGCCCATTTCATTTCAGGGTATAGTAAGCGGTCATCCTGGTTTTCAACGATGTGATTAAGGCTCTTCCCTTTGGAACAAAGCATCCCTTTATTGGCCGGATGTTCCGGATCGCCTTCAACCTGTAACCGGCCCAGCGAATCCCGGCTTATCAGGATGCCACATCCGACTCCGCAAAACGAACATGTACTCTTATATTTTTTAGCTTCGTTAAAAATCATGAATCAATCTGTTACCTGATCTAACCTATCTATTACCATATTATTTTCTAAATTGTCTCTTCCTGATGATATGCTAACATAAGCAGGAGAAAGCTCTCGAGCATTCCTGGTTCCGAAAAGAGGGGTGATAAAAAAAGCTGTCAGTGATACCAGTACGATAAAGAAGGCGATAAGAAACAGCCCAGTCTGATAGGTGAATCCTTGCATTTTAAACACAAAGCCCATGAGGATAGCTCCTACATTGCCTCCGGCTCCCACAATGCCAGCTACCATACCCAGTGCCTTTTTATTAATGTATGGAACAACAGCATAACAGGCTCCATTACTCATCTTTACAAAAAGGGCAAAAAGCAACATACTAATAACCGACCAAACCAATAAATCAATATTTGAAAAAATCATGACTCCAACACCTTCAAGAAACAAAAAGGCGCCCAATATGACAGTGCGCCCTTTTAATCCGAATCTTTTATTTGCAACATCACTGAATAAACCGCCCAAAGCTCTTGCAAACAGATTCATGCCACCAAAAG
>DATBXH010000215.1:0-2797 GCA_036514375.1 Bacteroidales bacterium
ATTGATCTCCGGATACGCCGTTTCAATTTTATGTTGAATCCGCTTTACAAGTTCATCTTGGTGGGTATAATTAGGTCTGAATGTGCTGAAGTAACTTTGTTTATGACGATCCATGTCGATAGCAAAAATTTTGGCAATCCGGATCGCCGTTTCATTTCCGCAATATTTTTGAACCAGAAGGATTAATAGGTGAAAGGTGGATGTCGATCCGCCACTGGTGTAACATCTTCCGTCCACTGTAACGGTTTGTCCGGGCTTCATAAAAACCGAAGGATAAAATGACGAAAAAGTACTGCACGCGTCTACATGTGTGGTGGCAGTCTTTCCGTTGAGCAAGCCTGATGCTCCGAATAAAAAGGCACCGGTGCAGAAACTTGCAATCTCAGCACCTTCGTTGTACTGTTTGTGCAACCATGATATAAAGGGTTGGTTTTTAATAATAGTATCTCCCATATTCATGGTCGTAAATGAGGGAATAAGAATCACTTCGGCTTTTATTGCTGAGTCAACAGATTGCACAGTATAGCCATGAAATGACAGGCCATTTTCCCTTATTTGTTCAGGTGTCTGAACAACCGAGATGTTGAAAGGAATTTCCTTTTTTTCCTCGCTGTAAAGTTTGTTAACTGTTTCAAAAACATCGAGGATTGCAGCAATACTTAACAGTTTGTAATCATAAGGTACAATGAGTGCCAGGTGTTTCATACCGAAAACCAAATTCGTTATTTAATAATTTTTGTCCTAAACGACCCTAAATTTGACTTTTTTGTCATTTCCCATATAACCACTTTGATCGAACTTTGTTTTGATCAAATATGTTTTAAATCGGATTTTATAAACCCATTATCTCATTACGAATTAAAATTTAAGCGTATGAAAAAGATGAATCCAGTTGTACATTTTGAAATGCCGGCAGAAGACAGAAAACGCATGGCTGATTTCTATAACGAAGTATTTGGCTGGAAAGCACAAATGCTGGGCAATGATATGGGCGAATATGTTCTTGTTTCGACTACTGAAATGGATGAAGACGGATGGCCAAAGGAGGCCGGAAGGATTAATGGCGGTTTTTATCCGAAAAAAGAAGATTCCGCACCATATCCTACTTTGGTTATTTCGGTGGACGATATTAACGAATCCATCAGAAATATTACCAAAGCAGGTGGTAAGGTGCTTGGTGAACCCGTGGAAATACCCGGATATGGATGGTACGTTTCATTTATTGATACGGAAAAGAATAGAGTGAGCATTATGGAGCCATTTATGGAATGGAAGGAGAAGGCCAATGCTAAGGAATATCAGAAGGTAGGTCAGAAATAGAATTTAAACTTAGAAGATACCATGGAAACACAAATAAAAACAGAACCTGTTGAAAAAGTAAAAAACGCAGGCATTCAAAGGATTGTTCCGTTTTTATGGTTTGACAACCAGGCAGAAGAAGCTATTGGCTTTTATACATCCTTATTTAAGAATTCAAAGGTTAAAGCCGTTACACGATATAATGAAGCTGGGTCGCACGCTTCCGGAATGCCAAAGGATTCAGTGATGACTGTGAACTTTCTTATCGGAGGAAAAGAGTTTGTAGCCTTAAACGGTGGTCCTGTGTTTAAAATAAATCCTGCCATAACATTTATGATTAATTGTGATTCACACGATGAAATAAATGAACTATGGAAAAAGCTCTCTGCAGGAGGAACGGTGATGATGGAACTGGATACCTATCCGTTTAGTCAAAAATTTGGCTGGTTGTCGGATAAATATGTGGTTTCCTGGCAACTAAACATGGGTAATCATTCTCAGAAAATAACACCTTTGCTATGGTTTAATGGCAAAGCAAAAGAGGCCATACATTTTTATACTTCGTTATTTGAGGATTCCGATATAAGCTATATCGAATATTTCGGAGCCGGAGAGTCCGGACCTCAGGGTGCTGTCAAACATGCGACTTTCTCCTTGGATGGAGAGGCTTTTATGGCCATGGATAATAATGACAAGTTTCCGTTTACCACGGCTATATCGTTTGTTATGAATTGCAGGACTCAGGAAGAACTGGATTATTTCTGGGAAAAATTATCAGAGGGTGGTGACGAACGTGCGCAGCAATGCGGTTGGCTTCAGGATAAGTACGGAGTATCCTGGCAGATTGTACCCGCTATGCTGGGTGAAATATTATCCGGCAATGATTTGGTAAGATCGGGTAGAGTGATGCAAGCCATCCTTCAAATGAAAAAAATAGACATAAAAACCTTACAGAAAGCGTACGAACTATAAAAGTACTGAAATACCGGAGACCATTCGGGTTTTGAAGATCCGGATGGCCTCTGTAAAGGCTGCACCAGTCATCCCAACCGTTTCGTCATTAAACAAAAAAATATGGAAAAGAATATCATGCGCAAACCGCCAATAACATTTGAAAACAGAATGGATATCATCAAAAAGAGTTTTATTACGATTGCTATTGTTATGTCAATTAATTTTACAGCTTCGTCAGTCACATTTGCACAGGAAAGTAAAGGCTATGCCCCGGTAAATGGACTTAAACTTTACTATGAGGTTTATGGAACCGCAGGAGTTCCGCTCGTTTTGATTCATGGAGGAGGCTCTACAATCGAATCTTCGTTTGGCAATATACTTCCATTGCTGGTCAAACACAGTAAAGTGATTGCCCTGGAATTACAGGCTCACGGCAGAACCAGCGATAGAGACGGGGCTTTGTCGTTTCAGCAGGATGCCGATGATGTCGTCGGATTACTTCAATATTTGAAAATTGATAAAGCCGATTTCTTTGGTTTTAGTA
>DATBXH010000216.1:0-2119 GCA_036514375.1 Bacteroidales bacterium
CTTCGTCCATTAATCTCTTCTACCTTTATTAAGGGAAAATATTTTTCCCCTTCTTTGGGAGGACGAATAGCACCCTTGATCGTATCGCCGGTTTTCAGCCCAAAAAGTTTAATCTGGCTTTGCGATACATAAATATCGTCAGGCGAGTTTAAGTAATTATAATCAGCTGAACGAAGAAAACCATAGCCATCAGGCATAATTTCTAATACTCCTGCGCTGGTTATGATGCCATCAAATTCATAATTCTTCTCAACAATCTTCTTCTCGATGGGTTTCCGTAAGTGAAAATCTTTATCTAGTTTAATGTCAAATCCGGCATTAGTCCTAATTTGTTCTTCAATATTGGATTCAGGAACAAATGAAGCTTCTGTCTCTGCATTAGCTTCATTTTCCACTAACGGTTCTGGTGGAAAATCCTCATCATCAGTGTCAATATTTAATGCATCCGTATCAACGAGTCCTTCTTTCCTGTTGCTTGCTTTTTTATCGAGAAACTTAATTCTAGGAAAAACGCGTTTCCTATCTTCCTGATCTTTTTCCGAATCCTTAAATAAGGAATTATCTCTAAGATCATTAGGTTGATTCCCGTCCTTTACTTTTATTCTTTCCCTAACCCTGGGTCTGTTCTTTGTTTCCTCGTCTGGTGATGAAGTTGCCAGCAATACTTTTTTGGGTTCTTTAGGTTCAGGTTTTTTAGGAATCGTGTTTTCAATTGCCTGCTGATCAAGAATCTTATAAATAAGATCTTGCTTTTTCAGCGACTCAACACGCTTAATCTGCAAACCCTTAGCAATCTCCCGAAGTTCTGGTAATAATTTCGTATTCAGTTCTAAAATATCGTACATAAAAAACAGGAAATTAAATTTAGAATAATGATATGATACATTTAATTGTAAGAGAGAATATTTAACAAGATTTTAATTCACGGAAAATGGATGTTCGGCTTAGTATCTTAATTCAAACTCCCTTGTCTTGGAAAATCCGTTGCAATTATAAAGAATAACTATCGAATACCAAAAATAATTGACTTTTTTTTCTTGTCAATAGATTTTAAATTATTTTTACTAATTTAGAATTTGTTAAAAAACGATTCGGTTAACAAAAAAGAAAATTTCTATTAAGTTCAAACCTATTGAAATATCGTTATAACACGGGTACAAATTTATGCAAATTTATTTTTAAAAAACACTTAGGTAGATATATTTTTTGCCAATTTATTTCGGAAGAACAATTACTTTAAGCTATGAGGCAACTGAAAATAATAAAACAAGTCACAAACCGAGAGACCCCTTCGCTCGATAAGTATTTACATGAGATTGGCAAGGTAGACCTGATATCTGCTGAGGAAGAAGTAGAATTGGCCCGTCGGATCAAGCAGAACGATGCCCAGGCTCTGGAAAGACTTATTAAGGCTAATCTTCGTTTTGTAGTGTCCGTTTCAAAACAATATCAAAACCAAGGGCTCAGTCTCCCTGATTTAATAAACGAAGGAAATTTGGGATTAATAAAAGCAGCTCAACGGTTTGACGAAACGAGAGGTTTTAAATTTATTTCTTATGCGGTTTGGTGGATACGACAGTCGATCCTTCAGGCATTAGCTGAACAAGCCAGAATAGTTAGATTACCGCTTAACAAAATTGGATCGATCAATAAAATAAATAAGACGTTCGCCGAACTGGAACAGCGGTTTGAACGCGAACCTTCTGTTGCTGAAATTGCTTCTGCGTTGGAACTAGCCCCGGAAGATGTTAAGGAGGCTATTCGAAGTTCAGGAAGGCATGTATCCATGGATGCCCCTCTTACGCCTGGCGAGGAGGGATCGATGTACGATGTGATGCTTAGTACGGATTCTCCAAGTCCGGATAAAGGTTTAATAACAGAATCGTTGCGTAAGGAAATCGAAAGAGCCTTATCAACGCTTACATATCGGGAGGCAAGCATAATTCGACTCTATTTTGGATTAAACGGCAAACACCCTCATACCTTAGAAGAGATTGGAGAAGCATTTAATTTAACGCGTGAAAGAGTCCGTCAGATTAAAGAAAAAGCAATCAAACGACTTAAGCACACCACCCGTAGTAAAATATTAAAAACGTATCTTGGATAAGTAAACTGAATT
>DATBXH010000217.1:0-4609 GCA_036514375.1 Bacteroidales bacterium
CAAATGCTTTACTATTTCTGCTCTATAAGGATTCTCTGTCATCAGTACAGCATTCTTTAACATTTGATAATATTCTTTCATTTGTTCCAGACTTTCTTGCGAAAGAGGTGTCCATGGTTGTTTTTGTACTGAAATAAAAAGTGGCAAACGCTCCTGTACATTCAGGAGCAGATTATTGATAAATTTTTGTGACAGTACAATAAAAAAACTTGAAAAATCATCACTAAAGTATTCATATTGAAGTATCTGATTTGGAAGTATTATATACATGCAGGGAGCTGTTGCGCTATATGTTACCAAATTTGTACTTCCTTTAAAAGAACCTTTAACACAAATTAGAACAGTTGTCACATCAATAATGAAGGGGTGTTTTAACTCACTTGAGATAACAGGATTCTCTAATAAAATAAAATCATTATCAATAGAATAAGTTTCAATATTTTCCAATTTGTTACTCCAGTCAAAAAGTTTAATATCTTTTTTCATATTTCCCATTATTACCATTATTGTAGAATAAATATATATAAAATAAGCTTAAAAACGACATATAGTCCAATATCGTCCTCTAAATGGAATATCCTCCAGTATGAATTCACGTACATTTGTATATATAGGTTGAATAATTTAAATATTAATAAAATGAATGTAAAAGACAAAGTAATAGTGGTTACAGGTGGTGGTAACGGTATGGGAAGAGAATTGGTTTTTGCCTTATTAAAAAAAGGGGCTAAAGTAGCTGCGGTTGATATAAATGAACAGGCCTTGCAACAAACAATGATTTTAGCAGGGGAACTTGGTAAGCATCTTTCGAAACATATTGTGAATATTGCCAACAAAAAAGAAGTTGAAGCCTTACCGGAAAAAATCATACAAATCCACGGCTGTGTTGATGGAGTAATAAATAATGCTGGCATTATTCAACCTTTCGAGAGGGTGAATAGCTTGTCTTATGATATTATTGACAGGGTAATGAATGTTAATTTCTATGGCACACTTTATATGACCAAAGCATTTTTACCCTACTTATTAATGCAACCTGAAGGACATATTGCAAATGTATCAAGCATGGGAGGATTTTTACCTGTTCCTGGCCAGAGCATTTACGGAGCCGCAAAAGCTGGTGTTAAAATCTTTACAGAAGGTTTGGCAAAAGAACTATCTAACAGTAATGTGAATACAACTATTATATTCCCGGGAGCTATTGCTACCAACATTAAGATTAATTCAGGTGCGGCAGAAGCAGTAGGCAAGGAACATAAGGTAAAAAAGGCTCCCATAAAACCATTATCCCCAATAAAAGCCGCTGAGATAATGATAAATGCCATCGAAAGCAACAGACAACGAGTATTTGTTGGAACGGACTCGAAACTTATGGATTTTCTTTACCGTGTAAGTCCAAAATTTGCGACTGCACTGATCGCTAAACAAATGAAATCGCATATACCAAGCTAGAAATCAATAATATGAATAAAATAGTAAGTATTACATTCCTATTATTAGCAACAATGTTAGTAAGAGTTAATGGGCAAAGCATAAATACAAATGAATATGTTGGAACGTGGAATGCCATAATTATTGGTACTCCTGGGGGTGATTCAAAGCTTGAAGTTAAGATTTCTAATATAAAAGGAAAATTGGAAGGCACAATAACTTCAAAAGATGATGGTACTGTTGAAATTAAAAGAATTGAATTTAACCAAAATTCGATAAGTGTATATTTTAAACATGGATGGTTTACAGTTGATTTGGAGATGGGAAAAACAGATAAAAATCATTGTAAATGCAAACTAGCCAATAGATATACTGGACAGGCAATAAAACAAGATATATAAGTTTAATAGATAGAATTATGAAAAATATATGTGTAGTAACAGGTGGAGGTAGCGGTATGGGTCTTGCTACCGCTAAAGTTTTAGGTAGGGATAATTATGTTATTATTGCAGGAAGAACTCTTAAAAAACTTGAAAATGCATTGGCTGAATTAACCGCTGAAGGTATTGAAGCTGAAGCGTTTGCTTGTGACGTTTCTAATTCATCTTCGGTGAACAGTTTAGTAGCAAGAGCAATTTCTATTGGCAGAATATCAACTGTTATTCATGCTGCCGGGATGTCTCCACAAATGGGCGATGCAAAAACAATAATGCAGGTAAATGCCATTGGAACTATCAATATTCATGAATCTTTTTATAAGGTAATGGATGAGGGTTCATGTATAATCGATATTTCCTCCATGTCGGGACACATGGTTCCCTGGTTGATATTGCCTAAAAATAAGTTTAAATATAGCCGTGTAAACAAAGATCTCTTTTTCAAGATGATGATAGGAAGAGTAAATCTGTTTCCCCAAAAAATAAGATCAAGTATAGCCTATATTATTTCAAAAAACTTTGTGATATGGTACGCCAAAACTGATGCCGTAAAATTTGGGAATAGGGGTATTCGCGTATTAAGCGTATCGCCTGGATTTTTTGAAACTCCAATGGGTGAATTAGAAAAAAAACGTACTGATGCGTATATTAAAAACAGTGCTATAAAAAGAATGGGGCGTGTGGAAGAAATTGCTAACCTGATTAGTTTTTGTGTTAGCGATAAAGCAAGTTATTTGACAGGTACCGATATTTTATGTGATGGTGGGTGTATTGCTGCTAGATAACTGAAACATTTTATTACACATTTGACATCTTAGATTTTAATATTTTACTTGGTGCTCCTTACTTTTTTAAACATCCGGGTAAAATGTTGCGGCTCCTTAAAACAAAATTCATTAGTAATTTGGCTGATTGATTTGCCTGAATTATTAATCTTTTCTTTAACTAAAGCTATTTAAAGGTTATTATGAAATGAGTGATGTCCTAGCCCATCAGAATTTATATAGAAACATAAGAACAATTTCATTTGTAAAAGAAATATGCATCATTTGTTATTGATTATAATTCTGGTTATTTTTTGTTAAAAGAATTTACATTTTTGTAAAAAGATTCCTAAAACGAAAAGCTATCATTGTCTTATCATCGTATTTGACAAAGATTAAGTCAAGGAATGCCACTAAATTACTAAAAATTAGAGGGAAAATGGTAGTTTAACTTACTCCGAAAAGGAAATCAAACTAACAATAAAAATATTAACATAATACAATATGAGAATGAAGAAAATTTTGATAACTACATTGCTTTTTCAATTTACCTTTTTTGCATTTGCACAATATCAAGTATCCCCCACTTCAAAAGAAGAGAGTTATTATACAAATCCCATTTTCGCTGGTGATTATCCCGACCCAAGTATCTTGCGTGATGGTGATACATATTATATTGTTCATTCATCGTTCGACTATTATCCGGGGTTAACAATTTGGAAATCAAATGACCTGATTAACTGGACTCCAGTAGCCAATGCTTTGCATAAATACATTGGTTCTGTCTGGGCTCCCGATTTAGTAATGTGTAACAACAAATACTACATCTATTTTCCAGCAAGCGGTAAAAATTATGTTATAATGGCCGATTCAATTAATGGACATTGGAGCGACCCTGTAAGCATAACCGTAAAAGATAACCCAATTGACCCAGGGCATATTGCCGATGAAAATGGGAAGCGTTATCTATATTTTAGCAGTGGAGGTTATGTACCCTTGTCTGACGATGGGCTTTCTGCCGTTGGAGAATACAAGAAGACCTTTGATGGATGGCCAATTCCCCGTGACTGGTCAATCGAACTTTTTGCATTGGAAGGCCCAAAATTTATCAAACATGGAGAATATTACTATCTTACGACGGCCGAAGGTGGAACAGCAGGCCCAGCTACAAGCCACATGGTAATTTCTGCACGTTCAAAGTCGCCATTAGGCCCCTGGGAAAATTCCCCATATAATCCAATTTTAAGAACTACCAGCAAATCCGAAAGATGGTGGTCGAAAGGACATGGCACTTTATTGGATGATACAACCGGAAACTGGTGGATAGTATTTCATGGATATGAAAAAGACTACCTGAACATGGGGCGCCAAACCCTTATGGAGCCTGTAGAATGGACTAAAGACGGCTGGTTCAGAATACCTGATGACACAAAAACGGAAAACCCGATAAAAAAGCCTTATGCAAAAGTATCAAAAACCAACTTCACGTTAAACGACGACTTTGGCGGGAATAAATTGGGGTTGCAATGGAAATTTTTTGGCGAATATGATACATCCCGGTTTCATTTTGCCGACAAATCTTTAGTGATAAAAGCCAAAGGGAATTCAGTTGGGAACTGTTCCCCGTTGTTGTGTGTACCTTCAGACCACTCATATACAGCAGAAGTAGAAATGGATATTGAAGGAAACGCAGTAGGAGGTTTGGTTATGTTTTATAATAACAGAACATATTCGGGTATCTTAGCCGACAATGAAAATATCCTGACTAATCTTCGGGGTTGGCAATTCCCTTCTGAGAAGAATGTGATTATAAAGCATGTTTTCCTGAGGCTTAAGAATATCGAAAACACCGTTGATATGTTCTATAGCACCGATGGGGTGAAATGGCAAAAAATTGAAACATCGGTAGAGGTATCTTCATTGAACCACAATGTGTTCGGCGACTTTCTTAGCCTACGTATAGGACTGTGTTCAATT
>DATBXH010000218.1:0-3401 GCA_036514375.1 Bacteroidales bacterium
ACTTTTTGATCGTCCTGGCAATGGTCACTCTTAGGAGAGCCATTCCTTTTAAAGTAAAGAATATAGGATTTTTTCTTAACCATTTTGGGCTTTGGTTAACACTGCTTGCTGCCGGATTGAGTTCTTCCGATTTACAAAGGCTCAGCGTTAACCTGATCGAAAATGAACCCAGGAAGAACATAGCAGTTTCGCAAAACGGTGATATGTATCAACTGCCTTTTTCTTTAAAGCTTCTTGATTTTAATATCATTGAGTATAATCCGCAAATCGGTATTTTTGATATCGCATCAGGCAGATTTGTAGCTGGCAGTGGTCAGGATTTGCCTTATGCTGCACCGAATCTTGAAACAAATCTTGCGGGATGGCATTTGAAGGTACTTAAGTATTATCCGCAAGCTTTATATAAAAATGGTACATTACAACCGACAGATTCAATTACCGGATATCCGGCAGCTCTTGTTTTTGCAAGGAATCTAGCAACGAGAGATACAGTCAGAGGCTGGATTTCGACCGGTAGTGTTTATTTGCATGCCGATTATGTTTCTCTTAAAGGAACTCAGTATTTAATGCTGAATGCTCCGGCTCCGAAAAAGTTTTACTCAAAATTAGTTGTTTATAAGGATTCGATCCATGGTGGCGATACCGTTCAAATTGAAGTAAACAAACCTTATTCTGCCGGAGGTTGGACGCTTTACCAGACAGGATATGATCAGCAAATGAGAAAATGGTCGACATTGAGTATACTTGAGGCAGTGAGAGATCCATGGTTGCCGGTTGTATACATTGGAATTGCCTTTTTGCTCGTTGGTGCTTTATATATGTTTTGGATTGGAAAAGACAAGAAAGAATAGATATACTTAAAATACTTACTATGAATTGGATTTATTTTCCTGTATATGCCTTAATATCAGTAATCCTATGGGTTATCGGAATTTCGTTATTATACGGATCGAAGCAAAAAGATTCGTTAAAGCCACTAGCTCACGGATTTTTATTACTTGGAATAGGGGTTATTACTCTTTTTGTTGTTTTGCTGTGGGTTTACTTGGAACGTCCACCTTTGCGAACGCTTGGTGAAACAAGATTATGGTATTCTTTATTTCTTCCAATAATCGGATATATTACTTATTTGCGCTGGGGATATAAATGGTTTATGACTTACAGCGTGGCTTTAGCCGTTTTGTTTCTTTATATAAATTATATGAATCCGGAAACACATGAGAAAACCCTCATGCCTGCACTTCAAAGCCCATGGTTCATTCCTCATGTCATTGTTTACATTTTTTCCTATGCCTTACTTGCAGCTTCGTCGTTAGTTTCGGTGAAAGGATTGTATGAGAGCTATTTTAAAAAGTTTGATGTTGAAACTTTGAATCTAGCTGATAACCTTGTTTATATTGGTTTTTCTTTTCTTACACTTGGATTGCTTTTCGGTGCCCTTTGGGCTAAGGAAGCATGGGGAAGTTATTGGACATGGGACCCCAAAGAAACCTGGGCATTTCTTACCTGGCTAGGTTATCTTATTTATATTCATTACCGGTATTTTCACCCTAAAAATGCAAAAACCAATTTTTGGATTCTTAGCCTTGCATTTGTTGTATTATTAATATGTTGGTTTGGAATAAATTATTTACCATCGGCTCAAAACTCAGTACATGTTTATGCACAATAATTGTGATGAATTACAACTTATTGATTTACTTCTGTACAAATTGAGCTAATTTTAATTGATTCTGATTTGTTGAACATTTTGAAATAAGATGTTGTTTAACAAATAGCCTATTCTTCAAGAATAGAGAGGAATTTTTATTTGTTTGGGCAAAATTCAAAATAAATTCAGATTTGAAACTCTATATTAGCGACGTAACAAACGAAAAGTATGATAGCTCTTCTTGGCATTAATCATAAATCCGCTCCGATTAGCGTTAGAGAAGTATATGCATTTGATCCGCAAGAAAATATAGCATATAGTAACCTTCTGAAGAATGAACATTTAGTTGAAGGTGTAGTAATTATTTCGACATGTAACAGAACAGAGATTTATGTTAATTCGCAGGGTAGAGATGAAAAGACGCTCTACCATGCTATTACAGATTCTTTAAAGCGATTCAGAAAGAAAGAAAGCGATTTTAAAAAGCACTTTTATTTTCTTACCAACGATAAAGCCGTGGAGCACCTGTTTAAGGTTGCTTCGGGTTTAGATTCGTTAGTACTTGGTGAGGAACAAATTATCGGTCAGGTGAAAGATGCTTTTAAGTTTGCTCAGGATAATCAGCTGGCTGACTGTATCTTGGTACGATTGTTTATTAAGGCAACTGAAGCAGGAAAACGAGTGCGTACCGAAACAAATCTTAGCAAGGGTGCGGCTTCTGTAAGTTATGCAGCAGTTGAACTTTGCAGTGAGATTTACCCGGATATCAAAAACCGTGTGGTAATGCTTATTGGTGTTGGACAGACCGGCGAACTCACGTTGCAATGTATGTTAAAGAAAAATCAGCCATCGTTCTATATCGCTAACCGGACTCATGCTACTGCACAGGAAAAAGCGGATAAATATGGTGGTACTGCTATTGATTTTGCTTCCATCCACGATTATCTTCCCCAATGCGATTTAGTAATTACGGCTACATCTTCTAAGAAGCATATCATTACAAAGGAGATCGTGGAAAAATCGATGCTGAAGCGGCAACATCAGCCCCAGGTATTCATCGATCTTTCTGTGCCATCTAATGTGGCTGAGAATATTACTGAAATTAACAATGTTTATCGGTACAATGTGGACGATTTGGAGGCTGTGGTTAAAAAAACTGCTGAGCGGAGAAAATCTTCAATAGACGATAGTCTTAAGATAATTAATGAGGTACATACTGAATTTATGGAATGGCTGGATTTTCAGAATTTAACACCTACAATTCATTCCATCAAGGAGAGCCTCAAAAGCGTTCAACAAAATGAATTAAAAGGTTTTAAGAAATATAAAAAAATTAGGGAGCATGAGCTAATTGATCAGTATTCCGAGCACATCTCGGAGAAATATGCGCAAATGTTTATCAAGAAGCTCAAGAAAGTGACGGATAACGGGAAGAAGACGGAGTATATCCGGGTTATAAACGACTTATTCGAAATCATTGAAAATGACAAATAGTATAAAGATAGCTACCCGTGGAAGTAAATTAGCTCTATATCAAGCCAATAAGGTTAAAGAAGAATTAGAAAAAAAAATCCCCGGAAAGACATTTGAAATTAAAATAATCAAGACAAAAGGTGATAAAATTTTAGATGTTGCGCTTTCTAAAATAGGAGATAAGGGCCTTTTTACCAAAGAACTGGAAACATCACTACTAGCAGGGGAAACAGATCTTGCTGTCCACAGCTTAAAAGATATCCCTACGGAATTTCCA
>DATBXH010000219.1:0-2413 GCA_036514375.1 Bacteroidales bacterium
CAAACCAGGTAGAAAACCAGGTTCGCCCTTCGTTATCGGTGATAATACTGGTAATAAAATTACTACTAAGTGCGGTTTTTGAAGCCGGGTTCGCAATATATTCGGAATAGCTGTCCTTTGATCGGTTCCAATAGCGTAAACCACCCCCATCCGTGCCAATCCATACATTATGATCTGACGACTCACCAAAGGACATAATAAAATTCTTAACACCTTCTGTTCCCGGTTCGGTAGCATCCTCAATCTTCTTAAACGGAGAAGGGTTTCTTTCAATGATATCGATACCACCTCGCAGCGTACCTATCCACTTCCTTCCTTCTTTATCGTCATATATAGCGTAAACCGCATTACTGCTGGTTTTAAATTGCCTGACTATATCCCGGGATGTGCTGTCAACGACAAACACTCCTTTCCCATCACTTGCAACCCAAAGCCAATTCAATTTGTCGAGGCAAAGAGAAACGACTTTGGCACTTGAAAGAAAATGAATGGAAGCGTATTTATGAGAGGTTACGTTATAATAGAATAATCCATTATCATTACCAAGCCAGATATTTCCATGCTTATCCAGTTGAAGGGCATTTCCGCTTTTAATATCCGTATTTACAAAACGTATTTCGTTTGTTTTACCATCATATTGACCCAATCCCTCATTTTGTATAAATACCCACGCAACCTTCCTCGCTTCATCCCAGGTCAATGCCATAGGCTCATAAACCCTCTTTGTTACATTGCCGGTTCTTATCAAAAGCTGCTGTCCAACGCTGCTGCCGTTGCGAAAAACAAAAATATTATTGTCTGTTTCTCCAACCAGTAAACTACTTCCGCAAAGCTTAATAAAATTTATATTTCCTATTATCTTATTCCGAACCCTTTTATCGGGATTTCCATAATAAACTGTCGAAAACGACTGCGTTGCTTCGTTATAAACAGAAACCCCATTCCGGCTGCCTATCCATAAGTTATGAGTTGAATCTGCCGTAATACAGTTAATACTGTTGTCGCACAGCGAACTTGAATCACCAATGACATGTCTGAACGTAATAAAGTTGTAACCATCGTACCTGTTTAGCCCATCGTAAGTACCAAACCACATAAACCCTTTACTGTCCTGACAAATACTGGTTACTGCATTATTGGAAAGACCGTTCTCTATCCCCAGGTATTTAACATTTCTTTCCTGCGAAAAAACACAGTTAACTGGTAACAGGTATACAGTAATCAAAAAAAAGCTCCAAAACGAATCTTTCAATCTCTTTCTCCCATATTGAGCAGTTGTAATCATCCGAAAGAAAAATTTACACAAATTATAAACGATCAATAAATGAAAAGGGCAAACCAACAAACCCTAAAAGAATCCTCCTCTGATTCTTATTCACTGGAATTTTGGGTTAACCCGGTGCTAAATCATTCAATTTGCGTTGGACATGAGATAAACAGGATAAAAAATTCCAAAAATAAAAAAAAGCACCTCCGCAATGTAGTTTTCAAAATTCTTTCGACAGATTAAAACTAACATTTGCGGAGGTGCTTGTGATGCCCCTTCACCTCTTAGGATGACAACGAGTTTCTAATGATATGTTCTAAAAGATTTCTTTCCTTTATTAACTATTTTAATGTTTATAAAACGATAACATTTGGTATATTGTTAACCGATTATTATTTGATAATAACCTTGGGGCTAACATCTTCCGAAGCTTCGTAGTCTACCAGGGTGCCGATATTGGTCAAATTTATGTTCGCGGTCTGTTTCCCTGAAATTTTCAACATCTTTCCTTTATATCCAATACATTTAAAATCGCTCAACGCTACATTCTTACCGTTAGATATAACCGCTGCATTGCCTTTTTTAACTTCCAGTTTCACATTTTTAAGACTGATCTGGTCTCCTTCAATACAGGTAAATCCTGTATTTGCTTTTATTGAGATATTCTCCAGGTTTATATTTTTGATACTCATCTCAGGGAGCCCCTGAAGGAAAATAGCCCGATCGGCACCATTACAGAAAATATTCCGGATATAAAAATCCCTGAATTGTGGTGTTCCCTCACTAACTTCCGGGACTGTTGTTTCTTTAGGCACTTCAACCACCTTTTCGTCCGGTTCAGGTACCGGGGAATTTCCTCCGTAATACATGTCAAAGCCAATAGCATCCGTGGGGATATTGATCATGTTAATGTCCGATATATAAATTTTTTCTACAATACCTCCTCTGCCTCGCGTTGTCTTGAAGCGCAATCCAACATCGGTACCAATAAATGTACAATTGGAAACAAAAAGGTTCCGTGCACCGCCGGACATTTCACTGCCAATTACAAAACCGCCGTGACCATGATAAACGACACAATTGGTAATGGTAAAGAATTCGGTCGGCATGTTCCGTTTACGTCCTTCTTCATTTCTTCCGGATTTG
>DATBXH010000220.1:0-11753 GCA_036514375.1 Bacteroidales bacterium
ACTTCAGACCTTATGCAAAAGGATTTAAAAGGACAACAAGTTTTGAAGTCAGATTCGCTTGCAAAACAAAACCGCAGGGGTAGAGATTCAATTACAGTAAAAGCCTCAACAGTTGCTGATAGTTTATTGTCTCAGTCAAAAACCGGTTCTGATATTAATAATAAAGAAATCAAAGGCAACAAGGTCTCTTTTATTTCTCGTTTTGTTCATTTTATTTTTTCGGCAGGTGTGATTATCTCATCTATTTTGATTCTGTTATTCATCCTCATATTCATTTTTATTCGCAGGAGAAAGAAAAAACAAAAGGAATCATAAATAAATTTTGTCTATATTTGTTCAAAGCCTTAAATACAAGTCCTTTATGGTTAAATCAATGAAAAGTATTGTCTTCCTGATCGCTTCAATATGTTTCTCGATTCCTTTATTATCACAGACTTACAATAGTAAATATAGTGAGAATATTGAGGAGACAAACGAATATTTGCAGGTTAATGAATTTGACGATGCGTTACCCTTATTGCTGAAACTGGAGAAGGACGGATATGATAATGGAAATATTTGTTATAAATTAGGTCAATGCTATTTAAATTCTGTTAAAGGTAGAGGGAAGTCGATCTCCTATTTACAAAAGGCTTCGGAACACACCACCCCGGATTATAAAATTGAAAATACATTGGAGCGAAACGCTCCTCTCAGGGCTATTTTGCTTTTAGGTGATGCCTATCGCGTAAACAACAGATTGAAGGAGGCCGAACAGACCTACAAGAAGTATTTGTCGTTGGTGAAGGATGATGATCAGGAAAAGACTGTAGCCGAAAAGAGGATATTTGAAGTGCAAATGGCGCAGCTTTTTATGAAAAGGCCTTCTGACATTAAGTTTGATAAGCTTTTGCAGCCAATTAACAGTGGACTAGGAAATTTTAACGCATGCATATCGGGTGATGGTAAAAGTTTAGTCTTCAATCGAAAGATGAAGTTTTATGATGCCATTTTCTATAGTACGTTTGGAACCAACGGTTGGTCCAACCCTGTTGAAATAACCACGAATTTAGGTTCTGACGGAGAGTTCCATCCGACAGGTCTTTCTCCCGATGGTAAACGGATGCTGCTGACAAGCTATAATCTGACAACAGGCTATGATATTTACGAAAGTGTTTTTAAGGACGGGAAATGGAGAAAAGTCAAAATCCTCAACAACTCAGTCAATTCTTCTTTCTATGATATCGATGCTGTGTACGGGCCTGACGGAAAATCTATTTATTTTTCCAGTAACCGTACCACCGGCTTCGGCGGGTTCGATCTTTACATGGTACCCATCGATAATGAAGGAAACATTGGATTAGCCCAGAATCTTGGAAATAACATCAATACCCAATGGGACGAGAAATCACCGGCATTGATAGAGGGTGGTGATGTGTTAGTTTTCAGTTCACAACGAAAACCAGGAATGGGTGGTTTCGACTTTTTTTATGCGAAGCGTGATGCGAATGGAAAATTCGGCGACGTTTATAATGTCGGTTATCCTCTTTCAACGGTTAATGATGATTTGGGTTTAAGTACTGAAATTTTAAATAGTGAAGGGGTTATAGCAATCGATGATCCTTTGGATGTTATTTCAGATGCTGATATCTATAAGGTTCGATTTGGAACATTGTCAAAATTTAAATTAGTTCCTGTAATTGGAGACGTATCGGTTCCGGAAAATAAAGATGTCTCTTCTTTTAAAGGACTGAGCCTTTATTTTATTGATGAAACAATTCACGATACAGTTGGAGTTGTTTCGAGCCCGGAAGGTGGTAAATACAGGATAGATCTTTATCCGGGCGATTTCAGACTCGTGATGGATAAAGGTAATAACAATGTTGTTTCACAATCGTTTACAGTACCATCAAATGAACAGGAAACAGGTTATCAATTAATTTCGGAATATAAACCAGGATCAGAAAAGTCTGTATCCGGAGGACCGGCAGGTGATTTAAGTAAAGAAGTTACCGATACAGTCTTTGTAACAGATATCCTCTTTGAGTTCGATAAATCTTTTGTTTCCTTAAATGAGAAAGAAAACATTGCCAGGCTTGTAACATTGCTTCGTAATCATAAAATAGACAGGATTGAACTAATTGGACACACAGATCCGATAGGTAAAAAAGTTTATAATCAATCGCTTTCGGAACGTCGTGCCTGGGCGGTGAAGGATGTTTTTGAGAGAAACGGAATAGCTCATGAAATAATAACAACATCCGGATTAGGTAACGCTGTACAAGTTGCCAAAAATATAAATACGGACGGATCTGACAATCCATCAGGAAGGGCATACAACAGAAGAGTTGAAATTCACATTATTAGTAGTGACAAAAATCTTCTTGTTTTGCGAAAGAATACGATACCCGCTCATTTGAAACCCTAAATATTTATAAGAAGAGCTTCTTCTTCTTGATAAACATTAGGTTTCATTTGTTTAATTTAATTATTAAATTTGCTTATAACAAAAACAGTTGAAAATGAAAGGTCCTTTACTTCTGATTGTTTTTTGCTTCATTTACTCAGTTAACAACCTGTTCTCTCAGGAACCCAATCAAAAATTACGGGAGTTGTTTCTTGATGGTGAATATTTTTTTCTTTCGGAGGATTACGAAGAGGCGTTATATTCTTACAATACCCTTTACAAGCGTGGTTATGCCGATAACGCTAATATAAATTACCGGGTAGGCTTGTGCTATTTGAATATACCCGGAGAGAAAAACAGATCTATTTCTTATCTTGAGAAAGCAGTTCAAAATATGACCAACAGATATTCCGAAGGTTCTTTCAAAGAAACGAAATGCCCGTTTGATGCTCAGTTCTACCTTGGATCTGCCTATCGCATAAGTAATCAATTAGATAAAGCTATTGCTGCTTATGAGAAGTATAAGACTTTACTTGATCCTAAAAATGTGTCTGCTATCAAGTTTGCAGATAAGGAAATTGAATCGTGTAAACTTGCCATGGGGATGATGAAAAATCCGATAACAGTCAAGAAGACAATTATTGGGCGTCCGGTTAGCACTCCTGGCAGGGATTATTTCCCGGCAGTTTCGGGCGATGAGTCTGTTTTAGTTTATAATGCATCCCAAAAGTTTTATCAGGCGGTCATGTTCAGTAAAAAAGTGAATAAAAAATGGTCCAGCCCAATAAATATTACTCCTGAAATAGAATCTGACGGAAATCAATTTGTTTCTTCCATATCTTTTGATGGTAAAGAATTATTTCTCAGGGAGGAAGATAAATTTCAGGCAAACATATTGGTTTCACATTATGGGGAAGGCAAATGGTCTAAGTCCAAACCATTAAATAAGAATATTAATACAAAGTATTGGGAAGGAAATGCCTGCGTTACAAAAGATGGTCTTACTCTTTATTTCTCAAGTAATAAACCTGGTGGTTCAGGTGCCCTTGATCTTTATAAATCGGAACGTGCTCCAAATGGAGATTGGGGCCCTCCAGTTAATCTTGGCCAGGTAATTAATACCGAATATAACGAAGATGCTCCATTTGTTACCGAAGATGGGAAGCGGCTATATTTTGTTTCGCAAGGGCATAATACTATGGGTGGATATGACATTTTTTACTCCGATCTTAATGCTGATGGAACATGGTCGGTTCCTGTCAATCTTGGTTATCCCGTAAATACCACTGATGACGATCTGTTTTATTGCCCTGTTAAAAATGGAAAAGCAGCATACGTTGCAGGATTCTTACGGGAAGGATATGGGAGTCAGGATCTCTTTAGATTAGAGTTAGCTCCTACTGAAGAGGTTGTAGAAGTAGAGGAAGTCAAAGATACAAGCAGAACAAAAGTTGACACATTCGCCGAAAAAACGGATTCGATACAAAAGATAAGAGAGAGAGAGCTTTCCCAGAGTATGGTTAATGCTTTAACGGAAACAAATAAACCCGAGGAAAAAGTAATTTCCCGTTCCATTTTCTTTGATTTTAACAGTGCTGCTTTGGACAATGATGGCAAAAGAATGCTTGATCATTTGGTCATCATTATGGAGAATTTAACTGAGCTTAAGATCGAGTTCTGTGGTAACACAGATGCTAAGGGGAGCGACGAATATAATCAAAAATTGTCGGAGCGAAGGGCTCAATCTGCAAAGAATTATGTCATTTCCAAAGGTATTCAGGCGAATCGTATTTCGGTTAAAGGGTTGGGAGAAAAGAATTTTATTGCACGCAATACAAACCCTGACGGATCTGATAATCCTGAGGGAAGGAGATATAACCGTCGTGTAGATATTCAGCTTCTTGAAGGAGTTGAGAAGTCAGTGAAGGTGGAAGATGTGAAATTACCTGATAATCTGAAATTAAAATAAAACATTTCCCCCGATTTTCGGGGGTTTTTTATAAGATATAAGACCTGGAATTACCAGATATTTATTAATTTGGTGGCAGGTTGATGTATTAAAACAGTTTATGATGGGCTCATACAAAAAACTAAGAAGCTTTATGTTGCTTCTGATACTCCTGCTGCCTACCGTTCTTAACGGTCAGCAAGCCAAGAAAAAAGAATTATTTCAGGATGGTGAAGAATATTTTCAATCCGAAGATTATTCGGAAGCTATTTATTATTTCCTGCAATTGGAGCAAATGGGAAATATAAATGCCAACGTTAAATATAAAATAGGTGTTTGTTATATGAACATACCAGGCGAAGAAACTAAGGCAATTCCCTATTTTGAAGAAGCAGTAAAACATATCACCCTTAAATATAAGCCTAAAAGTATTGATGAACGGCAAGCTCCGTTACATACGTTATTTTATCTGGGTAATGTTTATCGCATGGATAACCAGTTAGGTAAGGCTTTGGAAGTATACGATAAATTTGTAAATCATCAGGGGTATGAGGGGACTTACAATACCGGTATTGTGGAGACCGAGATAAAAGCATGCGAGCGTGCTAAAATAATACAGGATTCACCTGTAGATGTAAAATGGCAGAACCTTGGAGTTACCATTAATTCGCCGTCTTCCGAAACACATCCTGTTGTATCCGGCGATGAAACAGTACTTATTTTTCTCACAAAATTAAAATTTTACAGTGCCGTTTACTTTTCAAAAAAGAATGGCGATTCCTGGTCGTCTCCTGAAAATATAAACCCACAGATTTTATCGGATGGAGAATTTTATCCGACAGCTGTTTCTTATGATGGAAAGGATCTGTATCTGGTTAAGAAAGGCACTAAAAATATGGATATTTACCTTAGTCATTATGTAAATGGGGAATGGACTGTAGCCAAGCCTTTAAATAAAAATATTAACTCCTCGTCCGACGAAAATGCTGCAACTATTACGAAGGATGGAAATACAATGTATTTTACAAGTAATCGTTCCGGAAGTAGGGGATTCGATATTTACAAATCGGTGAAAGAAGCGGATGGTGAGTGGGGTAAAGCCGAAAATCTTGGCAAGGTAATTAATACAAAGGGAGATGAAGCAACCCCAAGTATTTCACCTGACGGTAAAACACTTTATTTCAGCTCTGTTGGTCATTATAACATGGGAGGAATGGATATTTTTTATTCCGTACTTCAAAAGGACGGGACGTGGAGCCTTCCTTCAAATATAGGTTATCCGGTAAACACCACAACAGACAATGTTGGTTTTCAGACGATAGGAGATGGAAGTATTGGTTATATCTCCAGGATTGCGCCTGATGGTGTGGGAAAGGAAGATATCTACAGGGCAGAAATCAAAGGAAAGTTTATCCAACCGGATCGTCAGGAATAACTTATTATTTTTTAAAGTATTAATTATTAAATATCTTGAAGATTTTAGAAGGTACGATTACCTGTTTGCGCCCACCGGAGCCTGAGGATTTGGAAAACTTGTACAAATGGGAAAATGACACAGATATTTGGCAGGTTAGCAATACCATTGTCCCATTTTCCAGGTTCACGCTTAGGAAATACATTGAGACATCACACTTGGATATTTATGAGAATCAGCAACTACGTTTTATGATCGACACCATTAACGAACATAATACAGTAGGTACTATCGACCTCTTTGATTTTGATCCATACCACCACCGGGCAGGCATAGGCATCTTAATTGGGGAGGACAATTTTCGGGAAAAAGGATATGCGGATGACGCATTAAAGGTGCTGATAAGGTATGGATTTAATGTATTAATGCTCCACCAGCTTTATTGCAATATAGGAGCAAAAAATATAGCGAGCATTCATCTTTTTGAAAAAAACGGGTTTAAACTCGTAGGTGAGAAAAGAGAATGGCTGCGGACACAAGAGGGTTGGGACAGTGAATATTTGTACCAATTGATTAATCTTCATTAATTAAATTAAAATCAGGTATCTCCTTTAAGAATTCACTGGTATTATTTATATGATCTAACTTGCAACAAAAATGTTGCATGCCATTCGTTACGATTAAGAAAGTCAGGTGGTATTTTAAATTATATTGGATGATTTGCTCAAAAACTTCTTTATTAATCTTTACATCAGGCGATTTACATTCAACCATGGCAATCGGATTCCCTTTCCGGTTATGAATTAGAAGATCGGAACGTTTATCTCGTTGATATAATGAAAAAGCCGATTCTACCGATATTAACGATAGGGGATATTTTTTTTCTTCATGAAGGTAACGGATAAAATTCTGTCTTACCCATTCCTCCGGTGTTAGAGCGACATATTTCCGACGAATTACATCAAGGATGAATTTTCTTCCTCCATCCGATTTTATATTGAACAAATATGTTGGTAAATTTAACGCCTGCATATGGTTTGTCTGTAGCAGTAAAATTAATTAGTATTTATGGATTTCGACCAGATCCTTACCGATTTAAGAAATAAAAACTATAAGCCCGTCTATTTCCTGATGGGCGAGGAGACTTATTTTATCGATGAGATAACCGAATATATTGCAAAGAATGTGCTCAACGAAAGTGAGAAAGTCTTTAACCAGGCAATTCTTTATGGTAAAGATATTGATGCCATTGCGATAATAGACGCATCCCGGCGTTTCCCGATGATGGCCAGTCATCAGGTGGTTATTGTTAAAGAAGCTCAAAATATCAGGAATATAGAGGAATTGGTACATTATGTGGAAAAACCACTCAAATCTACCATCCTTGTGATAAATTACAAATACAAAACACTGGATAAGCGCAAAAAACTTTATACTGCTATCGGAAAGAATGGAGGCGTATTACTGAGTGCAGATAAGCTATATGAAGATAAAATACCGGGCTGGATTTCGAAATATCTCGCAAATAAAGGATTTTCAATAGCACCCGAAGCAAGTGCATTAATTGCTGAGTTCCTGGGGAATGATCTAAGTAAGATTACCAATGAACTCGGTAAATTACTCCTTACGATGCCGGCTAATGCCAAACGCGTAACTACCGATTTGGTTGAGAAAAATATTGGCATCAGCAAAGAATTCAATAATTTTGAATTACAAAAGGCTTTGGTGGCGCGTGATGTCCTGAAATCAAACCGGATCATCAATTACTTTGAAAAGAACCCCAAGGATAATCCAATCATTTTAACCATTTCGTCGTTATTTTCATTTTTTAATAAAGTATTAATATATCATTTTCTTACGGATAAGTCCAAAGGTACTGTTGCGTCTGCTTTGAAAATAAATCCCTATTTTGTGTCCGAGTATGAACTTGCAGCGAAACGTTATAATCCGGCAAAACTTGTCGAGATTGTTTCTATTTTGAGGGAATTTGATTTAAAATCAAAAGGTGTTGGAAATTCATCGGCTACCGATGGCGACTTGCTGAAAGAAATGATTTACAGAATTATTCATTAATACTAATTGTTATTCATATGACTATAGTTTTTATAATTATAACATCTCTTATTTCAATCCTGGCCTTTAGTAATGAGAAACTGTTTGCCAAATTGCAGTTCAATCCTTATCAGGTTTATCATCGTAAAGAGTATTACCGTTTACTTTCACATGGCTTCGTTCATGCGGACTGGGTACACTTATTCGTTAATATGTTTGTACTGTACTCGTTTGGAACTGCCGTCGAAAATTATTTTGACCAGCTTGAAGCGCTTGATATGATGCATTATGGTAAAGCCTGGTACACATTTATGTATCTTGCTGCTATTGTTTTTTCGTCGTTAACCACGTTAAAAAAACACAAAGATGATATCTTTTACAATTCGGTTGGAGCTTCAGGGGCTGTTTCTGCTATTTTATTCTGCAGCATTTTCTTTAATCCCTGGGCGAAACTTGGTTTATATTTTGTGATACCGGTTCCTGCGGTTATTTTTGGTGCCGGTTATCTCATTTATTCCCAATACATGAGTAAACGAAACATGGACAACATCAATCACGATGCTCATTTCATCGGGGCGGTTTTTGGATTTTTGTTCCCATTACTCATTAAAATCGAGTTTATTAATATATTTCTTAATCAATTATTAGGCCGTTGATCTACGAATGAATAAAGCAATTTTTTTGGACCGCGATGGCGTTGTAAATGTCGAGCGCGGAGAATATACCTGGAGGATTGAAGATTTTAAACTTACGATAGGTTTGATCGATTTTATTAAAGCAGTTCAAAAGCAAGGTTTCTTGGTTATCGTAATTTCCAACCAGGGCGGAATTGGTAAAGGAGTGTACACCATGGATGATGTTGAAAAAGCGCATCGTTATTTGCAGGATGAATTAAAAAAAGAGAATATTGAATTGACTGATATATACTATTGTCCGCATCATCCGAAAGCCGGAAAGTGTTTATGCCGTAAACCGGAATCCATCATGCTTGAGAAAGCCATCGCCCGCTATCAGGTAGATATTAAAAACTCCTATTTTATTGGGGATACGGAACGCGATATAGAAGCAGGCAACCGTGTTGGTCTCACAACAATTAAAATCAATCCGAATGATAATTTAAACGCGTATATCGGTAATATCCGGAATTAGTTTAAGCCCGGATTCTCCGGAAAATTGGCCCATATCCGGTATTTCTCGCCAAGCTGGCTTAACGTATTTTTCCAGATATTGGAATTTGGTTTCATTATTTGAGATGGTTTAATTTCCGTAACCAACCACGAATTTTGTTCCAGTTCGTTTTCGAGCTGTCCGGCATGCCATCCGGAATATCCCAGGAAGAACCGGATCTGGTCAGGGCTAATTTCTCCGGAACGCAACATTTCTTTCACCGAATCAAAATCACCACCCCAGTAAATATTGCCAAGTACGTGAACAGAATTCGGAATCTCATCACCTAACGTGTGGAGGTAATGAATAGTGTTTGTACTTACAGGGCCACCTATGGAAACACTAGCCTGCGATATCGGAAAATCGTTCATTACTTCGTTTACTTTAACTTCAAGCGGTTTATTCAATACAAAACCTACCGCACCTTCCTCAGAATGTTCGGTTAAAAGCACCAGCGAACGTTTGAAATATGTATCCTGAAGAAAGGGCTCGGAAACAAGCACTCTGCCTTTTTGCGGAGCAACCTTGTTATACTCTATTTTGAAAATATTAAAGTCCAGTTCCATAAGCGTAACCAGAATTGGGTAAAAGATACAAATTATATTTCAAAAATCGTACCTGAAATCATTGATGTAAACCAATAATAAACAAATATTTTCTTGTTTATCGATCCTCATCGTTCTAAAAACAATTTAAATTCATGGTTTGTTCCTCGAATTCAAAATTAATTTTCAATTTATTCCGGTATGTTTTTATGCAATTTACTATTTGTGTAACTATAAGTAAAATATATAATTAATCCCGCTATGAGCCACAATATAAATCTCATCCAGTTTGTAAATCCGAGTTCGGTCATGAGGTAAAGATTAGTGAGCAGACCGAGAACCGGAATAAGTGAATAACTCTTGATATAAGTTCTTATTGTAATCCATATACTTATTAATAAGAATGATAAATATGGAATTTTGTGTTTAAATGTACCCCATCCGCCATCAAATGAAAAAAAGGAATTAAAGGAGTTTCCTGAAAAGAAAACAAGCGCCAGAAATCCGGAAATAAACATAGCAGGAACTATATACTTCCCATTAATATAAGGGATGCGAAATGATCTTTTATCCGTATCATTCGTCGGTTTCAGTTTAAGGACTCCGGCACAAACTATTACAAAGGCAAAAAGAGTTCCTATACTGGTAAGGTCTGTCATTTCGGTTAAATTTGTGAAAAGTGATGGAATACCTACCACCAGACCCGTAATGATAGTTGAGAATCCGGGTGTTTTAAATTTAGGGTGAATTTCGGAGAATTTTCCCGGCAACAATCCGTCGCGACTCATACTCATCCAGATTCTGGGCTGGCCAAGCTGGAACACAAGTAATACACTGGCCATTGCAACAATTGCACTTAGCCCCACAACGCCAGAAATCCAATTTAGATGAAGCTTTTGGAAGACAAATGCAAGCGGATCGCCAACGGCTAATTCATGGTAATTCACCATACCCGTGAGGACCAGGGTAATTGCAATATACAGTACGGTACAAATCAATAGAGACAAGATCATGGCACGAGGTAAATCCCGTTGTGGATTTTTACATTCTTCAGCAGTGGTTGATATGGCATCAAATCCGATATAAGCAAAAAATACTGCCGAAACCCCTTTCAATACTCCCGCTATTCCATTGGGTGCAAATGGATTCCAATGTTGCGGATTTACATAAAATGCTCCTGCAAAAATGACCAGCAGTACCACCAGTACTTTTAAGGATACCATCAGGTTGTTGGCTGTCTTGCTTTCCTTGATGCCAATATACACGAGAAGCGTAATAAAAACAACAATCAGAAATGCCGGAATATCGGCTATTAACCTGACAGAACCAATAACTGGTGCAGTGGTCCATGCTTTATATGCCTCCTGCAGATAACCGGGAATCTCACTCATTGGTGCGCCGTGTTGCAGCATTATCACAGCCTTTTCGTAGCCCCTGAAAGCTCCGAGATAATCATTGGTTAGGTATTCCGGAATGTTTATATGAAAGCCACGCAGAAATGAAGTCAGGTAATCCGACCACGAAATAGCAACGGCTATATTTCCAACCGAATATTCCATTAGCAGGTCCCACCCAATGATCCAGGCAATAAGCTCTCCCAGGGTGGCATATGCGTAGGTATAGGCACTTCCGCTAATAGGCAGGCGAGAAGCAAATTCAGCGTAACAGAGAGCTGAAAAGGAACAAGCTATAGCAGTAAATATAAATAAAACAGAAACTGCAGGTCCGCCATTAGCGCTGGCATTCCCTATGGTACTAAAAATACCGGCCCCTATAATGGCAGCAATAGCTAATGCCGTTAAATCCCTTAAAGTAAGGGATCGCTTGAGATTACCGGTTACCTCGCTTTCAAAATGGGAGTCGGCAAGGATTTTGTCAATCGGTTTCCGTCTGAATAATTGCTTAATGTTCACGAATGAGGGAAAAGTTATGAGTAACAAAAATAAAAGAATATTGTTAGGTATGGAAACTATCATGTGTATTTGCCACATTAAGATAAGGAATGCCGAATGCCGTGGAATTTTTTTTGTTAACTTGCGTTTTCGTTTTATAACAAAATCATTATGAGGAAATTCATTTTATTTATTGATAAGCATTCTCTGTTAGTCCTCAGAATTTTTCTTTATATAATATCTTTAGGTATAATTATTTATATTTTTCCCAGGGAGGGTAGTTTTCCGTATGAATTTTTTAAGGGTAAGCCCTGGTTGCATAATGATCTTTATTCAACATTCGATTTTC
>DATBXH010000221.1:0-4143 GCA_036514375.1 Bacteroidales bacterium
GTGATGGTGGGTTTGGTGTATTTGACCCAGATGGTGAAGAGATAATTGCATACGCCGGTCCCCCGTTTTCAGATCCTAAAATTTTTTTTCAATCCTTGTCACCCTTTTTTTATGGTTAGGGGTCTTCCGCGAAAATTTCGGGGATGGAAAGTAAAGATCGATTTGCGGAGATTATCGTTACGTATATAACTGGCGAGGCAACCGACAACGAAAGGATGGCCGTATTATCGTGGCTGAAGGAAAGTGAGGCGAATAAACGGTTGTTTGACGAGTTAAAGGATGTATACGAAGTATCCGGAAGCCTTAAAAAATTTGATATTGATACCCATAAATCATGGGAAAAGGTTAAAGCAAAATATTATCAGCACAAACTGGATTCGGAACCCTTTATAAAGAAAAAGTCTTATCGGCCATGGCTGAATAAGTTCGCACGTGTTGCTGCGGTTTTTGCTTTCGCTTTTTTTCTGGGGGCGCTGTGCTACCATTCTATCAATGTTCATCATGAAACATCAGAACCCTTGGTTTACAATGAGGTTATTGCACCGCTTGGCTCCAAAACGGCGCTCGTTCTTGCCGATGGTACCAAAGTCTGGCTGAATGCCGGCAGCAAGCTCAAGTACCCGGTTGATTTTTCGAAAGCATCACGTGATGTATATCTGGAGGGTGAAGCTTATTTTAATGTGACTAAAATGAAGCATACAAAATTTGTTGTTCATACGTCTCATTTAAACATCAGGGTATTAGGCACCGAATTTAATGTAAAAGCATATCCTGAAGAGAAAACCATACAAACAACACTTATCAGGGGATCAGTTACTATTCAAAGGGTTGGTAAAGACGGAGACGATACCCCTGTTTATCTGAAACCAAACCAGCAGGCCACATTTGTTAAGGCAAATTCAAATATTGCCGTGACCTCTAAAGATACGGATAAAAAATCTGCCGGGAAACCAGTGGCGAAATCTGCTGATGAGGTTGAACAGATGGTCATTAATCCCAGCGTTACAACGGAATTATATACCTCGTGGAAGGACAGCCGTTGGCTGATTCAGGGCGAAGAGCTGGAAAGACTGGCTGTTGAACTTGAACGGAAGTATGATGTGAAAATATCCTTTAAGGACGAATCACTTAAAAAATATAAGTTTTCGGGTATCCTGAAGGACGAGACATTCGAACAGGTTTTAAATATTATGAAGCTTATTGCGCCTATTGATTATTCGATCCGCGGGAAGCAGGTAATATTCAGTGAGAATAAACGCTATAAGAAGACATTTGATGATGATCTTATAAATACCAGATAAGGCTGTAGTTTATAATTGTGTTGCGCATTATCTTATTAAACCCCAACCCCTTAAAAAGGGGCAATAACTTGTGCACCGCACTGCCCAAGTTAGCCCTCCTTTTTTAAGGAGGGTTGGGAGGTTATTAAAAAAATAACCAACGCAATTTTGAACTACAGTCCTGGATAATTAAAACATTACATCACTAATTTTTAAAACGAACTGCCTATGAAACAAAACTGAAGGGTTAATAAAAAATCGCAGGATGCGGCTACACCCTGCGAATGATTCATTTATTCGATTACCCTGCTGTATCAATTGACAGTTGCACACAGCGGAATAAGTCAAACCATTAAATCATACAAATTTATGAAAAAAAAACATGAAAACTGCCCATGGTCACGCGATCGATGGGTAAAAAAAACCCTGCTAACTATGCGAATATCTTTATTTTTCATCTTATGCAGCGTTCTGAATGTGTCTGCAGGATTAAATGCAAAAAGCCAGACCTTCGATATTAATTCTAAAGACATCAGTGTAAAAGAAATATTCCGGATCATAGAATCCAAAAGCGATTACCGGTTCTTCTATAACGATGATCTGAGCGAAGTAAATCGACTGGTGAGTATTAATGTAAACGGGTCGGATGTTAAGGATATTTTGGCCCGTTTATTCGATCAATCCAATGTTGCCTACAAGGTTTTGGATAATAATATGATTGTGATAGCCCCTAAGGATGCATTGCTGCAAACGAGAATCACCGGAGTGATAACAGATTCCAAAGGACAACCCTTACCCGGCGTCAGTGTGGCGGTTAAAGGGACCACCGCAGGAAGTATTACTGATATTGACGGAAAATATTCCATTGATGTACCTGATGCTAATGCAGTACTGGTGTTTTCATTCATTGGCTATTTAACAGAGGAGAGACAGGTTGGAAGCCAGTCGGTTGTTAATGTCACGATGATTGAGGATATTAAAAAGCTTGAAGAGGTGGTTGTGGTAGGGTACGGCACCATGAAAAAGAGCGATGTAACGGGCGCTGTAACCAGGGTTTCTTCGAGTGATATAGAACAAATGCCGGTACAAAATGCCATACAAGCCATGCAAGGTAGGGCTGCCGGTTTGGACGTGACCTCGGCAACATATGACAGACCCGGAGAATTGGGTACGATAACGATCAGGGGCAATCGTTCCATTAACGGTTCCAACGCACCGCTTTATGTTGTCGATGGGATTCCACTTGCTGCCGGAGGTATAGAAGCTTTGAACCCACAAGATATTGAATCAATAGATATCCTGAAAGATGCTTCAGCCACTGCAATTTATGGTTCGCGTGGAGCAAACGGGGTCATTCTGGTCACCACAAAAAAGGGAAGCAATGGAAAATATACCGTGAGTTATAATAGCTCCTTAAAATTTGATAAACTGAATGATCTGAGTAAGAATTTTAACTCACCTGAATATATAGCTTATCGTCGCGAAGCCTACCGGGGCAGAACGGTAAACGGGGCAACTTATAATCCTGATTCGCCAACCGAGGCTACCGATCAAACAATTTTCGGAGCCGATCCTTTTGCCTGGATGACCATAGCCAAGGCTTGGGCAGGTGGCACATACGATCCCAGCAAGTTAACGACGACCGATTGGACAAGCTATGTGATACGGACAGGTGTTACGCAGGATCATACCATAAGTATCAGCGGCGGTACGGAGAAGATGAAGACCTACCTTTCAGCCAATTACCTGAACCAAAAAGGTGTAAATAAGGATCAGCAGTATACACGATATACCTTACAGGCTAATCTTGATTTAAATCCGGTGAAGTGGTTCTCAATAGGGGCCTCGCTTACAGGTACGCAATCGAAACAGTTGTATGGCTATCTTTATCCCTCAACCGGTGCCAAGTTTCTTTACGATCTAGCCAAAGGACAATTACCCTATGCTGTTCCTTACGATACGGCAGGCAATTTTATTTATCTGCCGGGGGCAGATGTGAACATTGTGAATCCGGTTAACGAAGCCAGTAATGAAACGAACGAACGCGATAACCTGAGGTTTATGGGCAACGGTTATGCACAAATTCAGTTTACAAAATGGCTGAAATATCGGGTAAACTTTGGACCAGACTTCAGGAATTATACACTGGGTCAGTTCGAGAAGGGATTATCCCAGTTACGGGGAGGTCTGCCTACATCGTCAAACTATGCCAATTACCAGCAGGAACAGCATTTTGCCTATACACTCGAGAATTTGCTGTTCTTTGATAAAACCTTTGCAAAGATTCACAAAGTAGGGATAACATTGCTCCAAAGCTCCTCGCTCAACCGTGCAACAGTTTCGGACGTCGCTGCTACCAATTTGCCCGACGATAATCAACTGTGGTATGGTATCCAGGAGAATGCCAATGCCACACCATCGGCATACAGCACGAGTTTTACCAAGAATACGTTATTATCCTATATGGGCCGGTTAAATTATTCGTTCATGGATAAATATCTGTTAACAGCATCCGGTCGGTGGGATGGAGCTTCCATGTTAGCTGTCGGCCACCAGTGGGATTTCTTCCCATCCTTTGCATTAGCATGGAAAATGGAACAGGAATCGTTTATAAAGAATATTTCCTTTATCAATCAGCTAAAGCTTCGTTTAGGGTATGGTACAACCGGTAATTCGGCACTTTCGCCTTACGGTACATTAGGACAATTACAGTCGGTAAACTACAGATGGGGAGGTACAGATGTTGCAGGTGTGTTACCAACCAGTTATCTTACGGCAACACCTACATTAATGCCCAATCAGAACCTGGGATGGGAAAAGACGTCCCAACTGAATCTTGGTGTCGATTTCGGAGTTTTCTCCA